>JBEKVP010000008.1:0-16367 GCA_049513935.1 Steroidobacteraceae bacterium | reverse complement strand
CGACCGACTCTCCGTGGGCGCGGGCACCACCACGACCGCGACCGGCGCGACCGCGAATTCGGGCGCGGCCATCCAGGCGGGCCGTTACATTACCAAGCGCGTGTACATCGAAGGCAAGCAGAGCACCGCGGGGCAAAGCCAGGTGGAGGTCGATGTGGATCTCACCAAGCACCTGAAGCTTCAGACGCGGCTCGGCAACGGCACGGCGATTCAAGGCACCACGCCCGACACCGATCCCGGCAGCAGCGTGGGGCTTTCCTACCAATTCGAGTACTAGGAGCGTGCCGCTCCCCGGCGTTACGGCGCGCCCTTCTTCTGCTTGATGGCGTCGAGAATGGCGTGCGGGTCGGTTGGCTTCGTCATCTCATCCATCTGCGTGCGCGGGTGCCCGGCGGGTACGCCGTGGATGATTTCGAGCTCGCGATGCACTTCGTCGAGGAGCTCGAGGATCTTGCTCGCCTTCTGTTCGGCCAAGAGGTTGATTTGCAGGTCGAGGTGAGAGCGGTGCTCCGCCATTTGCGCCATGCGGTTCTGCCGGATCAGCACGGCGACGGTGAGTAACAGTGCGTTCGAGCTCAGCAGGCCTTGAAGCCACGGAAAGGGCGGTGCGTCGACGTGGCGCCACCCGGCATGCGTGCCCCACGCGTTGAGCGCCACCCACCCCAAGATGAAGGCCACGGCGAATATGAAATACGCCGGACTGCCGAAGAACGCGCTGATGCGCTCGATCGCCCGCTGCACGCCGGGTACGCCGGACTCGGAGCGGTGATCGAGCCTCTCCAGGAGCTCGAGATTCTCCCGGGCGGTGGAGGGCAGGCTCCCGGCAGCGGATTTCGTGTCGGCCATAGCCTAATGTGACACGCTCCCCATCAAGTGGTTCGCCGGGGCGCAAATGTGCGCCGGCGTCCGTGCTAACCTCGCGACGGGAGCGGCCGCGCGGGTAGAAACAATGACGACACAGTTCGGCGACGGATTGATCGAGAAACGGTCGATCGACTACATCCCGATCGCCGAGCGCCACGGCAAGGTCTGGCACCTCTGGCCGGTTTGGTTCTCCGGCGACGCACACCTGGCCACCGTGGCGACGGGCGTGGTGGGGGTGGCGCTCGGGGGCAATCTCATCTGGATGTCGATCGCGGTGATTCTGGGGTGCGCGCTCGGCACCTTCTTCATGGCGTTCCATTCGACCCAGGGGCCGCAGCTCGGGCTGCCGCAGATGATCCAATCGCGGCCGCAATTCGGCTACGTCGGCGCGCTGCTGGTGTGGGGCGTGGCGCTCATCGCCTACATCGGCTTCAACGCGTTCAACCAGAATCTCGCGGGCCAGACGATGCATGCGCTCTACGGCTTCGAGGAGACACCGACGCAGGTGATATTCGCGGTGCTGGCCCTGTCGCTCGCCATCCTGGGCTACGATCTCATCCACATCGCTCAGCGCTGGCTCGCGTATCTGCTGATCGCCGCCCTCCTTATTTTCTCCGTTGCGGTGCTCGTCAAGGGGCATTTCCCCGCCCGGCAGCTCGCGCTCGAGGACTTCCGCGCCGTGCCGTTTCTAGCGCAGCTTTTCGCCGCTGCCGCCTACCAGCTGTCGTGGTCCATCTACGTGTCGGACTACTCGCGCTACTTGCCGCGCGACGTCGGCGTCGCCGCCTCCTTCTGGTGGACGTATCTTGGAGCGTTCATCGGCGGCGCATGGACCATGCTGGTCGGCACCGTGGCGGCGGCAATGTACCCGAAGCTCGAGTTCGCCACGGCGCTGCGTACCGCGGCCGACGCCGTGGTGCCGGGCTTCGGCAAGCCGCTCTTGCTCTGCTGCCTTGCCGGACTCGTCACCATCACCACGCTCAACTGCTACGGGGCCTCGCTCACGCTCCTGTCCGTAGTCGACTCGTTCAAGCCCGGACGCCCGACGCTCGCGCGGCGCCTCTATACCTTGATCCTGTCCACCGCGGTGGCGACGGCGCTTGCGCTCGCGTCGACCGAGAATTTCGTGGAAAAATTCGGCGAGTTCCTGGCCGTGCTCCTGTACCTCTTCACGCCGTGGACGGCGATCAACCTGGTCGATTTCTACTGGGTGCGCAAGGGTCACTACTCGGTGCGCGAGATATTCAACCCGCACGGCATGTACGGCCGCTGGAACTGGCGCGGCCTCGTGGCCTACGGCTTGGGTTTCGCGGCGATGATTCCGTTCTTCAGCGTTCCCGGACTCTACGTGGGTCCGGTGGCGAAGGCGTTGGGCGGCGCGGACATCGCGATGCTGGTCGGCTTGCCGGTGTCGACCATCGTGTACCTTTGGGCTTGCAGCTCGCTCGATCTCAAGGCGGACCGGCGCCGGGCCGACGACGCGGACGCGGATTTGGATCCGGCGGCTAGTTCTTCAGCCGGTACCCCGTCTTGAAGATCCAGCCGATGACCGCGAGGCAAACGGCGAAAAATCCGAGCGTCATGCCGAAGCTCACGGCGATGTTTACGTCGGCCGTGCCGTAGAAGCACCAGCGAAAGCCGCTGATGAGGTACACGACCGGATTGAACAGGCTGAACGCGCGCCACGCCGGCGGCAGCATCGCGATCGAGTAGAACGCGCCGCCGAGAAAGGTGAGGGGCGTGACCACCAGCGTGGGAATGAGCTGCAGCTGTTCCCAGCCCCGGGCCCACAGCCCCAAGACGAAACCGAACAAGCTGAAATTGATCGCGGTCATGATCAAGAAGCCCACCATCAAGATCGGATGGGAGATCTTGATGGGAACGAAGAGCGAGGCGGTCGCGAAGATCACCAGTCCGAGAACCACCGACTTGGTCGCCGCCGCGCCGACGTAGGCGAGGACGATTTCCGCATAGGAGATGGGCGCCGACAGCAGCTCGTAGATCGTACCGACGAATTTTGGGAAGAAGATTCCAAACGACGCGTTCGCGAGGCTCTCGGTGAAAAGCGCCAGCATGATGAGACCCGGCACGATGAACGCGCCGTACGGCACCCCGCTCACCGCCGTCATGCGCGCGCCGATGGCTGCGCCGAACACCACGAAATAGAGCGAGGTGGTGATGACCGGCGTCACCAAGGTCTGCACCAGCGTGCGCATCGCCCGCGCGATCTCGAACTTGTAGATGGCCCATACCCCATGGCGGTTGAACGCGAGGCGCGCCGCGCGAGCGGTGCGTGCTTGCGGCGGATTCACCGCCGCCGCCGGGGGATTCAACGGCGGTAACGGACCGCTCATGGGCGCTCGCTCACCAGGCTCACGAAAATGTCCTCGAGCGAGCTCTGATGAGTCTGCAGATCCTTGATCTCGATCGAGAGCGCGCTCATCCGCGAAAGGAGCGTCGGAATGTCCATGCCGCTCTTGCCGTCGAAGGTGCATACGAGGTCCTGACCCTCGCCCCTGAGCTCCAACCCGAACGGCGCGAGCTCCGCCGGGATCGCGGTCATGGGGGACTTCAAGTGCAGGGTGAGCTGTTTCTTGCCGAACCTCTGCATCAGCGCCACCTTCTCCTCCACCAGGATCAGGCGGCCCTTGTTGATCACGCCGACTCGGTCGGCCATCTCCTCGGCCTCCTCGATGTAATGCGTGGTGAGGATGATGGTCACGCCGCGGTCGCGCAACCCGCGCACCAGGTTCCACATGTAGCGGCGCAATTCCACGTCGACGCCGGCCGTCGGCTCGTCGAGAAACAGGATGTCGGGCTCGTGCGATAGAGCCTTCGCGATCATCACACGCCGCTTCATCCCGCCCGATAAGGTCATGATCCTGCTGTCGCGCTTGTCCGACAAGGACAGATCGCGCAGCAGCCCCGTCACCAGGTCGGGATTCGGCGCGCGGCCGAACAGACCGCGGCTGAAGTTGACGGTGGCCCACACCGTCTCGTAGGCATCCGTGGTCAGCTCCTGGGGCACGAGGCCGATCTTCGAGCGCGCGGCGCGGTAGTCGTGGACGATATCGTGACCGTCGGCGATGACGCGGCCGCCGGTCGCGGTCACGATCCCGCAGATGATGTTGATCAGCGTGGTCTTGCCGGCGCCGTTCGGGCCGAGGAGCGCGAAGATCTCGCCCCTGTCGATCTCGAGATTGATGGGCTCGAGCGCCCGCACCCCCGAGGCGTAGGACTTGGTGACGTTGTCAATCGAGATGATCGGCGGCATGCGGGCTCGTCGGCTCTCCGCGATCATCGCTCAGGCATGAGCGATGCGGCGGATCAGCGCCTTGGTGAACTCGGCCGTGGTCGCCTTGCCGCCGAGATCGCCGGTGCGAACTTGATCCCCGTTCAGCGTCTCATGGATCGCGGTGCGCAGCCTCGCCGCCATCTTCGGCAGCTTGCAGTGATCGAGCATCATCGCGGCAGCGAGCAGCAGGGCGATCGGATTGGCGATTCCCTTGCCGGCGATGTCCGGCGCGGAGCCGTGCACGGCCTCGAAGATCGCGGCGTTCGCGCCGATATTGGCGCCCGGCGTCATTCCCAAGCCGCCCACCAGGCCCGCGACCAGGTCGGACAGGATGTCGCCAAACAAGTTGGTGGTCACCAGCACGTCGAATTGCCAGGGGTTGAGCACGAGCTTCATGGCGCAAGCATCGATGATCACCGTGTCGAGCGCGAAGCGCCCCTTGTACTTGCGCTCGTAGAGCTCAAGGCCGGTCTCGAGAAAGATGCCGGTCAAGGCCTTCATGATGTTGGCCTTGTGCACGATCGCGACTTTCTTGCGGCCGGCGGACACGGCGTAATCGAACGCGTACTCGAGCAGGCGCCGGCTGCCCTGGCGCGTGTTGACGCCGGTCGCCATCGCGACGGCGTGCGGATCGTCGTCGATCTGGATGTAGTGCTCGTGGCCGATGTACAGTCCCTCGAGATTCTCGCGCACGACCACGAGGTCGATGTTTTCGAAGCGTCCGCCGGGAATGAGCGTTCGGGCGGGCCGCAAGTTGGCGTAGAGCTTGAATTCCTCGCGCAAGCGGACGTTCGAGGAGCGGTAGCCGCCCCCGGACGGCGTCTCGAGCGGACCCTTGAGCGCGAGGTGCGTGCGGCGAATGCTCGCGATGGTCTGGGGCGGCAGCGGATCTCCGTCGGATTTGACGCCCGCGATGCCGGCGGTCTGGCGCTCCCATTGGAACGGCGCGCCGAGCGCATCCAGCGCCGCCAGCACCGATTCCATGATTTCTGGGCCTATGCCGTCGCCGGCAATCAGCGTGGCGGGAATCAATTGTGTCATCGGTCCTCGAGTCTCCCCGGTGGAGCCGGGCCATAGCATACTAGAACTCGCGCAATTCCTTTTGCATCGGCACGAACTCGATGCTCTCTCCATCGCCGACATCGTAGTGCACGCGCTCCTTGCCGACGTAGCCCCGCGCCGCGTAGAGCTTCACGCCCGGCAGGGTCGCCATGAGCTCGACGCGCGCGAAGCCGCGGGCCTTCGCCTCCCGCTCGCAGCGCTCGAGCAGCAAGGTGCCGATGCCGCGCCGCGCCTTCGAGGGCTCGACGAAGAACGCGCGGATCTTCGCCGCTTGCGTGCGCGGGTCGAGCAACGAGGCATCGCGCCCGGCACGCGCGTCTCCGCCGAAGAGCGTCGCCCGATAGCTCCAGCCCCCGCATCCTGCGAGCGCGCCATCCTCCTCGGCTATGAAGTAGGTCGCATCATCGAGAAGCTGAGAGTCGATCCCGAACGCGCCGCGCAACGCGCCCTCGACTTGCGCCGCGCGGTAGTCGTCCCGGCTGAGGCCGCGCGCGGAACGCGCGATCAACGCTTCGAGCGCAGGCACATCGGCGCGGGTCGCGAGACGTAGCAGGATGCTCACGGATTCACTCCGCACCGGCCGCGGTCGGCACATCGTCCTTGCGGTAGACGATCCCGCCTTTCATGACGAAGACGACGTGGCGGAATTGGCCGGGGTCCTCGGTCGGATTCCTCGCGGTCGCGACCAGATCAGCGTAGCGCCCCGGCTCGACGGAACCGATCTGCGCCTGCACCCCGATGAGCTCGGAGGCGTTGCGGGTGGCCGCATACAGCGCTTGGAGCGGCGCAAGACCGTTGTCGATCAGCAGGGAGAACTCCAGCGTGTGATCTCCCTCGCCCAGATCCGTTCCGAAAGCGATCTTGACGCCCGACTTGATCGCGAGCGGCAAGTTGCGCTTCGGCAGCAGGTCGTTGGCGAGCTCCTTCGGGGCCGTTCCGGGTGCGAGCAGCTCGGGATGATCGCGGGCCACCGCGTAGTAGAGGTCGTACACCGAGAGCGTCGGTACGAGATAGGTGCCGTGCGCCCGCATCAGAGCGAAGGTCTCCGCGGTCGCGAACGATCCGTGCTCGACCGAGTCGACGCCGGCGCGCACGGCGTTCTCGATGGCCCCCGCCGGGTAGAGGTGCGCAGCCACCTTCATGCCGAGGGAGTGGGCGGTCTCGATCGCGGCGCGCATCTCGTCGTTGGTCATGAGCTGTCGGCGCGGGTCGTCGCCGGTCGAGGCGATGCCGCCCGAGGGCATGAGCTTGATGAGATCGGCGCCGCGGCCGTGATGCTCGCGCACGCGCAGGCGGGCTTCGTCGGGTGAGTTCACGATGCCGCGATCCCAGCCGGGGTGCGACAGAGCCGAATCCAGGCTGTTGTGCGGGTCGCCGTGCCCGCCTGTGGGCCCAAGCGGCTCGAGCGAGACCCAGAGGCGCGGACCGGCGATCTTGCCGGCCGCGATGGCATCGCGTACCGCGACGGTCTCATCGCCCCCGCCGACGTCGCGCGCGGCCGTGAATCCTTGCTGCAGCATCCGCCGCACGAACTGCGCGGCATCGAGCGCGCGGTCGATGTCGGTGTGCGTGAGCCAATACTCCGTCGCGTTGACGCGGCTCGGCAGCAGGCTCGAGATGTGCACGTGGCAGTCGATGAAGCCCGGCATGACCGTCGCCGCGCGAAGGTCGACGATCTCCGCGCCCGGCGGGGCGGCCCAGCCGGCCTGCACGCTCTCGATCTTGTCGTCGTGCACGAGGATAGACACCTGACGCCGGGGCGCATCGCTCACGCCGTCGAGCAAGGTCCCCGCCTGGATCACGAGATCATGCGGGCCGCCCGCGACGGCGCGCGCCGCGGCGAGGGGCAATACGGCGAGGGGCAATACGGCGAGCAGCGAGGCGGCGAGCCGCGAGGCGGCGAGTTCACGGATCGCATTCATGAACAAAATCCCCCGTAGCTTTGCTCCCTAGACCTGCATATTACCCGCACGATTACCCGCACGCGCGCCGCAGTATTCAGCTTAGCCTCCGGTTGACGTACACTCCGCAGCCATAGCGCGCGATCTTCGGGTCGACAGAAGAACTCGGAAGGAGGGGAATAATTGGGAGTCCGGGCACTGACCATGTGCGCCGCCGCGGCGTCGCTTTTCGCGATCGGCAGCGGTAGCTTCGCCCAAGGTCAAGGACCGGCCGATTTGGTGTTGACGAACGCGCGTATCTATACGGCCGATCGAGAGCGTTCGATGGCCGAGGCGCTCGCCGTCAAGGGCGGCAAGATCGTGTTCGTCGGCAGCGCGGCGGATGCATCATCGTGGGTGGGTCCCAAGACGACGGTGGAGCGTCTCGATGGCAAGCTCGTGCTGCCGGGACTCATCGATTCCCATATCCATCCGCTCGATATCGTCGATCTCGACGTCTGTAATCTCGACAGCCGCCCGCAGAAGACCTTGCGGGAGTTGTCGGCGTTCGTACGCGCGTGCGCGCTCAAATACCGCTTGCCCAAGGGCAAGTGGCTCATGGTCTATCAGTGGAATTACACGAACGGCAACCAGCCGGATGCGGAGTTCCCGACGCTGCGCGCGGCGCTCGATGCGGCAACATCGGACAATCCCGTCGAGCTGTTCGGCAACGACGGCCACCACGGCGCCTTCAACTCGACGGCGCTCGCGATGGCCACGAACAAGTCCGCTAAAGTGGTGGGCTCCTCGAAGGCCACGCTCGCCGAGGACTTCGCCGAGTGGCGCAAGCTGATCGGCGTCGACGATAACGCGGTTGCGGACTTTCGAAAGGCACACGGGAGTACGACATCACCGTGATCCCGTTCATTCAGCCGGTCCACGGCAACTCCTATGCCGCGCTGCACCCGACGGGAAGCTATTACGAGTCGAACGCATACCCGTTCAAGACCAGCAAGGACGCGGGCGCAATTCTCGTGGCGGGATCCGATGCGCCCGTCGACACGCCCGATCCGCGGCCGTTCGTCAATATGACCCGCGCCGTCACGCGCCGCGTCTTCGGCCAGCAGCCGCTCAATCCGGCGCAGGCGATCTCGATACGCGACGTCATCGACGCCTACACCTCGAGCGGCGCGCGCTTCCTGGGGCGGGAGCAGGAGGCCGGATCGATCGAGGTCGGGAAATCCGGCGATTTCATCGTGCTCAATCAGGATATCCTTCGATTGGCGGACCAGGGACATCCGGACGATATTCGCAATACCGATGTTCTCGAGACCTGGTTCATGGGCAAAGAGGTTTACGCGAGCAAAGGCCGCAGTCCGAACGCGCAGAGAGGCTCAACGAAATGACCACGAGTTTAGTACGGGCGACACCCTTGATCCTTTGCAGCCTGGCGTTCGGCGCGCGGGCCGCCGATTTTCCGACGCCGTTGCAGCCCGACCCCACGCAGAAGGTGGAGAAGTTGCCGGCGAAGTATCCCACCGGATGGGCATTCTTGAATTACGCGGGCGACCGGATCGAGCTGCGCAACGTGGGCGCCGACAGCCGCGAGGTCAAAGCGCAACTGCAGGCGCACGATTCGGCGACGCTGCTCGTGGGCGAGAAGCGTCCGGAGATCTACGTCGCCGATACGGTGTGGTCCCGCGGCGTGCGCGGCGCCCGCACGGACTTCATCACGGTCTACGATGCGCAGACCATGAACGTCGCGGGCGAGATCGTGCTCCCCGGTACGAAGCGGGCGCTGATCACGGCGATGGAAGGGCTGTTCGCCTTCACGGACGATCAGCGCCTGGCGCTCGTGTTCAACTTCACGCCGGCAGCCTCCGTCGCCGTCGTCGATCTGGTGAAGCGCCAACCGCTCGGCGAGATCGACATTCCGGGCTGCTCGCTCGTGTACCCTTCCGGTACGCGCGGCTTCTCCACGCTGTGCTCGAGCGGCACTTTGTTGACGGTGCACCTCGATGCCGGCGGCGCGGTCGCCGGGAAGAGCGAATCGAAGCCGTTCAACCTGCTCGATACGGATCCTCTGTTCACCGGCAGCGCGCTCTTGAACGGCGTGCGCTATTTCCCGAGCTTGCACGGCCGCGTTCAGCCGATCGACATGAAGGGCGACGATGTGAAGATCCTGCCCGACTGGCCGCTGGTGAGCGCCGCGGAGAAAGCGGCCAACTGGCGGCCGAGCGGCTGGCAGCTCATCGCGAGCGACGAGAAGAGCCTGCTCTACGTGCTGATGCAGCCGGAGGCGGGGGAGGGCACGCACAAGGATCCCGCCACCGAGGTGTGGGTGTTCAACCCCGCCACGAAGACCCGTGTGAAGCGCATGAGGCTCGTGCGGCCGGGATCGTCGATCGCGCTCACGCGCGGCCCCGAGGCCTTGATGCTGGTGCAGGCCGGCGAGCGGCTCGACGTTTACGATTCTCAAAGTGGGATGCTGATGCGCAGCCTGGATCTTCCGGGGTTCCATACCCGCATGCAGATGGAGACCTTTCACTGATGGCGGCCACGGGCGAGATACCCGAAATACTGGGACTGCTGTCGTCCCAGATCGCGGCATTCCTCGCCTTGCTGCTCGCGGCCTCGGCCGCGCACAAGGCGCTCAAGTTTGCCCGCGCACGCACCGCCGCGCATGAATTTGCGGGCGTGCCGAGCGGCGCGGCACCGGCCGCCGCCGCCGCCATGGCGCTCGCCGAGGCGTTCGCGGCGGCGCTGCTCATCGCACCCGCCCATCGCGCGGCGGGCGCGTGGCTCGCGGCGGCGATCTTCGGCGCGTATCTCGCGCTCATCGCGCGCGCCATCGTCGAGCGGCGCGAGGCCGATTGCGGCTGCAGCTTCGGTCCTCCGGGGCGCGCGCTCGGCGTCTTCGAGGCGACACGCAACGGCGTGCTGGTCCTGCTCGCGATGGTGGCGGCGTTGTCCTCGGCGGGCGGTGCGATGCCGGTGGCGGCCTCGCAAGGCCTGGCGGCCTGTGCGCTCTTCGCACTGTACATCGCGCTCGATCAAGTCATGGGGCTGAAGCCGATGCGCAAGGGCACCGCGCTATGAGCTTCGTGATCGCCTCGCAGATCGCGCTCTGGGCGGCAATCCTCATCCTCGCCGTGGTGTGCATTGCGCTCGCGCGGCAGGTCGGTGTGCTGCATCAGCGGATCGCGCCGGCGGGGGCGCTCGCGCTCCAGCAACCCTTGAAGCTCGGCGAGGCGACGCCGGAGATGACGCTCGCCGCCCTGGACGGAACGGCCGTGAGAATCGGCGGAGTGCGCGGCGGACGCAGCCAGCTCCTGCTCTTCTTGTCGCCGGACTGTGCGGTTTGCGAGGTACTCCTGCCCGCCGTACGCTCCGCACAGGGCGCGGAGCGCGCCTGGCTCGACATCGTGCTTGCGAGCGACGGCGAGAGCGCGCGACACGCGCAGTTCGTCAAGGACAAAGGTCTGTCGAGATTTCCCTATGTGCTGTCGGAGCATCTGGGCCGCAGCTTCGGCGTCTCGAAGCTGCCCTACGCGGTGTTGATCGACGAGGCGGGCAAGTTGTCCGCGACCGGTCTCGTCAACACGCGCGAGCATCTGGAGAGCTTGTTCGTGGCGAAGGAAAGCGGCGTCGGCAATATTCAGCAGTTCCTCAGGGTCCGGTGACCAGAGGCGTGCCTCTTCGGGAGAATAGTGTGGCTCAATTCGATCGATTGACGGAAAAGGTGTTGCGGGGCTTCGCGAGCCGCACCTCCAGGCGGAGCGTGTTCGGCCTCCTCGGCGGCATGCTCGCGGGCGCGGCGTCGCTGCCGCTCTTGCCGGTCGCCAAGGGCGCCGACGGGCCGCCCGCGAATCCCAACGACCCGAATTCCGGGGAGCCGGCGCCGCAGGAGTCGGGAAATCCGCAGGATCCGGGCGATCGGACCAAGTGCGACTACTGGCGGTATTGCGCCATCGACGGGTCGCTTTGCTCTTGCTACGGCGGCACCATCACCAGCTGCCCGCCCGGCACCGAGATGTCGCCGATCACCTGGATCGGCACCTGCCGCAATCCCGCCGATCAGCGCAATTACATCATCTCGTACAACGACTGCTGCGGCGGCGTGGCGTGGGGCCGTTGCGCCTGTCAGAACAACAACGGCGACCGGCCGGTGGTGCGGCCTCAGACCAACAACGAGGTGACCTGGTGCTTCGGCATCAAGAGCCAGTCGTACACCTGCACCGTGGCTCTGATCCTGGGCGTGGCTATTGATCAAAAGAAGTAGCTCGCAGGCGCTCCTCGCTGCGGCGCTGCTGCTCGCCGGCGTGGCGGGCCCGCACGGCGCAGGCGCGCAGCCGCCGTCCGACGCGGACGGTGCATCGCCCCCGGCGGGCGTCGAGAACGCGCGGCGCGCTTGGCAGAATTGGACGCTCAATTGCCAGGGATGCCATCGACCGGACGGAACCGGCTCCGAGGGGACTGCTCCCAGCCTCGCCGGGACGGTCGCCAAATTCTTGTGGGTGCCCGGCGGCCGCGAGTACCTCATTCGGGTTCCCGGGGTGGCGACCTCGCCGCTTTCGAGCGAGGATCTGGCCGAGGTCGTGAACTGGATGCTGTGGCGTTTCGATCGGGAGCACGTGCCGGCTGGTTTTCAGCCGTTCACCGCGGCCGAGATCGCGCGCGGGCGCACGCAGCCGCTGCGTCTCGAGGCGTCGCAGATGCGCGGCGAGCTGCTCGCCAAGGCCGAGTCGTCCGGTCCGCCTGGGGGCCCGCCCGCCAAGGAGTCGCATCCCCCATGAGCCGGCTGTCCGCCGACGAGGTGCTCATCACCACTTGTCCACGGGACTGCTACGACTCGTGCGGCATCAGGGTCGTGAAGCGCGGCGGCGCCGTCATCGCCGTGCGCGGCGATCCGAACCACCCGGTGAGCCGCGGAACGCTGTGCGGCAAGTGCTCGACCGCTTATAACCGCGAATGGCGCGATCCAGAGCGGCGGCTCACGCGGCCCTTGCGCCGCGTGCGGCCGAAGGCCGGGGAGGGCGGCGCACGCTTCGAGCCCGTGAGCTGGGAAACGGCGATCGCCGAGATCGCCGCGCGCCTTAATCGCATCGTGGCCTCGCATGGCCCGCAGTCGATCCTGAATGCGCATTACACCGGCACCATCTCGCTGCTCGCGGGGCTCGCGCCGATGCGCTTCTTCAATCGCCTGGGGGCGACGGAAGTGACTCCCGACACCATCTGCAACATGGCCGGGCACGTGGCGCTGCGCTATATGTATGGCACGTCGCTCGACGGCTTCGATCCGCGCACCGCGGCGCAGGCGAAGTGCATCGTCGTGTGGGGCGCGAATCCGCATGCGTCCGCGCCGCACGCCCACGAGCACTGGTTGCCCGAGGCGCCCGGAAAAGTGATCGTCGTCGATCCGGTGCGCACCCCCACCGCGGCTGAAGCGGACGTGCACCTGCAGCCGTTTCCCGGCAGCGATGCGGCACTGGCGTTCGCGCTGTTGCACGTGATTCAGCGCGACGGGCTGCTCGACGAGGCGTTCATCCGGGCGCGCGTCAAGGGCTGGGATGAGCTCGCGTCGCAGGTCGCGGCCTTGGATCTCGCAGAGCAAAGCGCTGTGACCGGCGTGCCCGCGGCGCGCATCGAGCAAGCCGCTCACCTCTATGCGCCCGGCCCGTCGCTCCTCTGGCTCGGCCAAGGTTTGCAGCGCCAGCTCACCGGCGGCAACGTGATGCGCGCCTGTGCGCTCCTGCCCGCGCTCACCGGCAATCTGGGTAAGCCGGGAGCGGGCCTCCTGTACCTGAACGGCAACCTCGGGCAGCGCCGGATCGACGAGGCCTATCTGTCCGGCGCGCACCTGGCGAGCGCGCCGCCGCCGGCGGTCAGCCACATGGATCTGGTGGAAGCGCTCGAGGATGCGCGCCGCTCGCAGGCCCTGATCGTATGGAACATGAACCCCCTGGCGTCCTGCCCGCGCCAGGCACAGCTCCGCTCCGCGCTCGAACGCGAGGACCTGTTCACCGTGGCGCTCGATCTGTTTCCGACCGACACCACGGAGCTCGCCGATTACGTGCTCCCCGCGGCGAGCTTTTTGGAATTCGACGATCTCATCGCGCCGTATTTCCATCTGGCGCTCAGCGCTCAAGTGAAGGCGATGCCGCCGCTCGGCGAGGCGTTGCCCAATCTCGAGATCTTTCGCCGCCTGGCGCGCGCCATGGGTTTCACGGATCCCGAATTCCGCGAGAGCGACCGCGAGATCCTGGAGCGCTTGCTCGCGGCGAGCGCGCTCGGCGAGGATTTCGAGTCGCTCAAGCAGAAGGGCACGATCTTCGTTCCCAAGGAGCCCGCCGTGCAATTCGCCGACGGCGTGTTCCTGACGCCGAGCGCGCGCATCGAGGTCGCGAGCGACGCCGCCATGGCCGACGGTCAGCCGCGTCTGCCGCAATGCCGGAGCGATCCGCGCCCCGCGGCCGGCCATCTGCGGCTCCTCTCGCCGGCGCATGCGTGGCTGCTCAACACCAGCTTCGGCAATGTGGACAAGATCCGCACCCGTCTCGGGTCCGCGAGCATCGCGCTCAATCCGGCGGACGCCGCGGAGCGCCGCTTGCGCGAGGGCGAGATCGCGCTCGTGCGCAATGGCTGCGGCCGGCTGAACCTCAAGGTCGCCATGTCGGATGAGTTGCCGCGCGGCGTCGCGCTGGCGCATAAGGGGCGCTGGCTCGATTCCGACCCCGGGCACGCCAACGTGAACGTGCTGAACCCGGGCGTGAAAAGCGACATGGGGCAAAGCACGGCGGTCCACAGCGTCGAAGTCACGGTCACTCCCGCCGACTCATGAACGAAGCCCCATGAGCGTCGAAGCCATCGAAACGGCCTCGCTCCGGCGCTCGCTCGGCTACTGGGATCTCGTGCTCTACGGCTTGGCGTACATCGCGCCGTTCGCGCCCTTGAATACGATCGGCTTCGTCTGGAACGAATCGGGCGGCCTGATCGTGCTTGCTTATGCGCTCGGCGGCGTGTGCATGTATTTCACGGCCCAGAGCTACGCGACCATGACCTTTGTGCTGCCGACGGCGGGCTCGGTGTACGGGTTCGCGCGCGCAAGTCTCGGCGCTTTCGTCGGCTTCGTGGCCGGTTGGATGATCCTGCTCGATTATCTGCTGATCCCCGCCTTCGTGTACGTGCTGATCGCCGTCGCACTCGAGACGTTGTTGCCCGGAGTCGACCGCGCCGTGTGGATCGTGTTGCTGGCCGCGGCCACCACGGGGGTCAACTGGTTCGGGATCACCTTCACCTCGCGCGCCAACTTCATCGCAGTGGCCGCGCAGGTCATCGTGCTCCTCGCATTCATGGCGTTCGCCGTGGCCGCGCTCCATGCCGGCAAGGGCAACGGCGCGCTGACGCTCAGGCCCTTGTTCGACGCGGCGAGCTTCCACCCGGGGAAGATTTTCAGCGCGACCTCGATCTGCGTCATGTCGTTCCTCGGGTTCGATGCCGTGTCGACTCTCGCCGAGGAAGTGAAGGGCGGCGATCGCCGGATCGTCGGGCGCGCGATCATCGCGGTTTTGCTGCTGTCGGCGGTGTTTTTCGTGATACTCACCTGGATCCTCGGCAATCTCATGCCCGGGATCGCCATCAAGGATCCGGCGGCGGCGGTGTACGAGCTCGCCGCGTGGGCCATCGCCCCCTGGATGGCGGCGCTGCTCGCCTGGACCAACGCCATCGTCGTCGGTCTGTCGAACGCACTGCCGATGCAGGTGGGGGTCGCCCGAGTGGTCTTCGCCATGGGCCGGGACCGGCAGCTGCCGCACGCATTCGCCCGGCTCCATCCCCGCTACAACACGCCCTACGTGGGCATGCTGGTAACCGGGGCGATCTCACTCGGCGTCGCGCTCTGGATGAAGAACCGGCTGGATGACCTGGCGTCGATCGTGAATTTCGGCGCGCTCAGCGGATTTTTGCTGCTGCACGTCTCGGTGCTGCGCCGCTTCGCGTTCCGAGAGCGCTCGCGCCATATCGTCGCGCATTGGATCGTCCCGATCTGCGGCATCGTCGTGGTGCTCGCCGTGTTCTCGGGCATGAGCGCGCCGGCCATGAAGGTCGGAGTGGGGTGGCTCATCGCCGGGCTCGGCTACGGTCTGGTCTTGAAGTCCAAGCACCGCGAGGAGCTGCACGCGCCCTTGTGAGCGTGCATGAGCACGGGTGACCTCGAAATCGCAGCGCGGTAGGATTTCTCCGACAGCCTCGTGGGGCGCCGGTCGCTGACGGCACGCGGGGCAGCGACTCAAAATAACCAACCATGTTCAATCCGGTGCCGGTCGCGATCGCGATCCTGGACGACAAGCTCAGAATACTCTCCGTGAACCCGGCGTACTGCGCGCTTACCGGTTATGCGGCGGACGAGCTCATCGGATTGCCGTTCGAAACGGCGGGCGAACGCGCCGCCGGACGAGCCGAGCTCAAGCGCAAGGACGGTAGCATCGCGCAGATCGAGTGGCAGATCGCCCAGGACGGCATTTCCCCGGTGCGCGTCCTCATCGCCGCCGACGTCAGCCGGCAGATGCCAAGCGCGTGCGAGGGCCTGCTCGCCACGCTGTCGCACGAGCTGCGCAACCCCTTGAACGCAATTTTGGGCTGGGCAACGGTCTTGAGCCGCAAGGCGGGTCTGCCGGAGTCCGTGATGCAGGGCATTCAGGCGATCGAGCGCAACGCCAGGATCCAGGCGCGGATGATCTCCGATCTGACCGACTACGCCGGCATTCCCGGCGGCAAGGTCTGTCCGGCCGTCGAGACCCTCGACCCTTACCCGATCGTGCGGGCGGCACTCGAGACGGTGAGCGAGCAGACGCGCGCCGCCGGTGTGCTCGTCCAAGCCAAGTTCGACGACGAATCGCTGCGCATCGAGGCGGATCCGGCGCGCTTGCAGCAGATCGTGCGCAATCTACTCGCCGAGGCGATCCAGTTCTCCTCCGAGGGCAGTGCGATCGAGGTGACGGCGGCGCGCCGAGCCGATTCGTTCCAGCTCCTCGTGCGCGGTCACGCCCCTAAGAACCACTGCGGCGCGACCTTCACCGTCGAGATTCCCCTCAAGACCTCGCACCTCATCCGACCGGCAGGCGCTTAAGGACGGGGGTGCTCACGCCGAGCGGCTCGACGGCACGGCGGGGTCCGCATAGCATCGCGAGCGTGTATTCCCTGGTACAACGACTGCGTTCCCTGCGGCACCGTGTTTCATATGGCGTTTCCGAGTCGGTGCGTTGGTC
>JBEKVP010000007.1:0-17431 GCA_049513935.1 Steroidobacteraceae bacterium | reverse complement strand
TGGTCAAAAGGGGTCACTACGTATGCTACCGCACATACCGCGCCGTGAATCCTGGATAGCATTCCGCCGCCGCGCTCGGTGGCTTCTGGGAGATGCCTCATGATCCTCTCGCGCCCATTTGAAACACCGAAAGGTTGCGCTTGGCTCCTCGCCATCGCGCTGCTTTGCGGGATCGCCGCGCCGAGCCGGGCGGTTCCAAGCTTTGCCCGGCAAACCGGCATGGCTTGCGCGGCCTGTCACACGGTATTTCCCGAGCTCACACCGTTCGGCCGGGAGTTCAAGCTCAACGGCTACGTGCTCGACAACATCAAGCAGGTCACGGGAATCGACACTTCGGCCCGCCAGACCCTCGCGATCAACTCACTACCCCCGATCAGCATGAATCTGATGATCTCGTACACCCACACCGGCGCGCCACTGCCCGATAGCGCCATCAAGGGCGCGCTCGCGAAGGACGGCGATCTGCTGTTTCCGGATCAAGTGAGTTTCTTTTATGCCGGTAAGATTGCGGACGGCCTCGGCGCATTCGTGCAGCTGACCTATGACGGCGCCGCCGATCACTTCGGGCTCGACAACACCGATATTCGCTACGCGCACCATTTCTCGTTCGGCGGCGCGAACGGCAATGCCCATGATCTGATACTCGGCGTCACCCTCAACAACAACCCGACGGTGCAGGACGTCTGGAATACGATCCCAGCCTGGGGGTATCCCTTCGCGCTCAGCAGCGTGGCGCCCGGACAAATCACGTCGGCGAAGATCGACAGCGGCGCCGGAGGCTTCGGTCAGACCGTGGGCGGCCTCGGCGTCTACGTCTGGGTGGACGATCACTTTTACGCCGAGATCACCAATTACGACTCGGCCATTCCGGGCGGCGCCCATCCTCTCGACAGCACGCAGGCCAACGTGGTTCAGGGTCTGGCGCCTTACTGGCGAGTGGCCTACGAGCAGCGCTGGGATCGCAATTCCCTCGAGGTCGGCGCCTACGGCTTGGACGCGAGCACGCACCCGGGCGCCGGCACGCCGCTGCAGGGGCCTACGGATAAATTCCGGGACGCCGCCGCCGACGTGCAGTACCAGTTCATCGGCGAGGATCATTTCTTCACCTTCCTCGGGACGTATATCCATGAGAGTCAAACTCTCGGTGCCAGCGTCCTCGATGGCTTCGCCGCCAATGACAAGAACGACCTCAATACCGTCAAGCTGACGGGTGAGTACTACTACCGGCGGCTGGTCGGCGGCTCCATCGGCTATTTCAGCACGACCGGAAGCAGCGATGCGCTGCTCTATGCTCCAGGAGCGGTCACCGGCAGCGCAGCTAATAAACCCGACACCAACGGCTATATTCTCGAGGTGGATTTTCTGCCGTGGCTCAACACGAAGCTGCTGGCGCAGTACACCGCCTACCAGAAGTTCAATGGCTCGAGCGCCAATTACGATGGCAGCGGCCGCAGCGCATCCAACAACAACACCTTGTATCTGTTGACCTGGATCGCGTTCTGATTTCAGGGAGCGGAACCGTATGAAATTAAAGTCAAACGACGCCCACGCGCTCGCGATCCTCGCCTCGGTGTGCATCGCCGCCGCGGCCCAGGGCGCAGACACTAAAACGGACACGATGACCGAGGCGCAGAAAGCAGCGCTGCACAAGACGGTCGAAACGTGCGGCACTTGCCACGGCGTCAACGGCCGCAGCATCGCGCCGACCTTTCCGAACCTGGCGGCGCAGAGCGCGCCTTACATCGAAGCGCAGCTGCATGCCTTCAAGGACCAGTCGCGCGCCGACCCCGATGCGCAGGCCTACATGTGGGGCATGGCAGCGCCGCTGAACGATGCCACGATCAGCGCGCTCGCCGCTTACTTCGCCGCACAGCCTGCGCCGGAGGGCAAGCCGGGCAATGCCGCCCTCATAGCCCAGGGAAAGCAGCTGTTCGAGGAAGGCGTGCCCGCGCGGCAAATTCCGCCGTGCGCCAGCTGCCACGGCTCGAACGCGCAAGGCCAAAGCGTCTTTCCGCGTCTGGCGGGCCAACACGCGCCCTATCTGTTGAGACAGCTGCTGGTGATTCAAAGCGTGCTGCGCACCGCGCCGGTCATGCACGGCGTGGTCAAGGATCTGAACAAGGATCAGATGCAAGCCCTCGTCGCCTATCTCGAATCGATCTAGCGCGCCGCAAACGCTACGATACCGCCTGCCGAATTCCCGAAGGGCGGTATCGTGAGCATTCGAGCTTTTCTTGTTGCAATGGCTGCGGCTGCCTGCATCGACGCGCCCGCACCCGGCCAGGGCGCATCGGCTGCAGCCCAGGACGCACCGTCTCCGGGACCCATCATGGGATTCTCGCCGGCGCACGCGGCGCGCGAGCAGGCGATCGAAACGCAGTTTCAATCGCTGCCCTCGGCGGATCAGGCGCGAAAATGGCACCGCGTCTTCACCGCCGAGCCGCATCCGGCCGCCTCTGCCGCGAACAATCGCCTCGCCGCGGTGGTCGCGCGCGAGTGGAAGAAACAGGGCTGGGAGGAAGTGAGGCTGCGGCGCTACGCGGTTCTACACTCGAGCCCTCGGTCGGTCAGCCTCGAGATGACATCGCCGGTGCGCTACATCGCAACGCTCCGCGAGGAACCCGTGGCGGGCGATCCGGACACCAAGAACCCCAGGATCGACGGCGCCTATTTCGGGTATTCGGCGTCGGGCGACGTCACCGCCGAGCTGGTCTACGCGCACAGCGGCAATCCGGAGGACTACGAGCTCTTGCGCCGGCACGGCATCGGCGTCAAGGGTAAGGTGGTCATCGTCCGCTACTCCAATCCCTACAGCTACCGCGGCTTCAAAGCCCTCACCGCGGAGCGCGAGGGCGCGGCCGCGCTCTTGATCTACTCCGATCCCGCCGAGGACGGCTACGCGCAGGGCAAGGTGTTTCCGCAAGGCCCTTTCGGACCCGAAACGCACATTCAGCACGGCGCCATCACCTACGACTACATCGTACCGGGCGACCCGACGACGCCGGGCTGGGCCTCGGTGCCGGGCGCCAAGCATATCGCCCCGGCGGAGGCGCAATCGCTGCCGAAGATCATCGCCCTGCCGCTCTCCTGGCACGATGCACGACCGCTCCTCGAGAACATGAACGGCGCCGAAGTGCCGCCCGATTGGCGCGGCGCCCTGCCGATCACCTACCGGTTCACGGGTGCGGTGACCGTGCATCTGCACGTCGACATGGACACACGCATCAAGCCCTACACCGTCGTCGAGGCGCGCATCCGCGGGAGCGAGCTGCCGGAGGAATGGGTGCTGTTCGGCAATCATCGCGACGCCTGGGTCTACGGCGGCGTCGATCCGGTGAGCGGCACCGCCGCGATGCTCGAGCTCACACGGTCGCTCGGCGAATTGAAGCGGCGCGGCCTGCGTCCGCGCCGCACGCTCATCGCCTGCAGCTGGGACGGGGAGGAATATGCCCTCACGGGATCGACCGAATGGGGCGAGCAGTTCGGCGATGACCTCAAGAAGAAGCTCGTCGCGTACTTGAACGTCGACGAGGCGGTCGCGGGCGCGGCGACCACCGCGGGGCCCGAGGGCCTCGCCTTCAGACCCTCGGCCGTGGCCTCGCTCGCCCCGATGTTGCTCGAGGCCGCCCACAGCGTGCGCGCGCCGTCCGGCAAATCGCTCTACGAGGCGTGGCGCGCGACCACCATGAGAGATCAGAAATTGACCGCGCCCCCGATCGATGCGGCCTTGGTGGAGACGCGCATCGGCAGCGGGTCGGATCACACCGTGTTTTTGAATCATCTGGGCCGGCCGGTGATCAATCTCGGCTTCGAGGGCGACTACGGCGTCTACCACTCTGCGTATGACGATCACTTCTGGATGACGCACATCGGCGATCCGACCTTCGGCTATCACACGGCGCTCACGCGCATCTGGGGCCTGGTCGCGCTTCGACTGGCGAACTCGGATATCTTGCCGTTCGATTTCGCGGCAAACGGCGCCGCCCTGCGCGGCTTCCTCGCAGAGCTGCAGCGCGGCGGCACGTTCGATCTCCAGCGGCTGCCGCTCGCATCGCTGCGTGACGAAATCAGCACCTTCGAGAAGGCGGGCAAAGACCTGCGCGACCTGACGCTCGGCGAGCTAGCCGCGGGAACCCCCAGCGACGCGCAGATTCGGGAGCTGAATGCGCGATTGCTCCAGGTGGAATCGAACTGGCTCGATCCACGCGGTATTCCCGGGCGGCCGTGGTTTCAGCACCTTCTGTACGCCGCCCGCTATACCTATGCGCATCTCGAGTTTCCCGGTCTCACAGAGGCCGTCGAGGCGGGAAACTGGGATCGGGCGGAGGAGCAGGCGGCCGTGCTGGTCGCCGCGCTCAAGAAAAACACCGGGCTCCTCGACTCCGCCGCGGCTTCCTGGCGGCGCCCACCGTAGGATTCGGAGGACTACAGCGCGTCGACGGCGCGGCGCAACACCGTGGGTGTGCGCGTGTCGCCGGCCGCGACCTTGCCGACGATGCGGCCTTGCCGATCGATCATGAGCGCGAGCGGCACCTCGGTCACGCCGAATTGCCTGAAGATGGCGCCTGACTCGTCGAGCGTCAACGGCATGGCCACGCCGTACTTGCTCTGGTAGTCATGCAGGTCCTCGGGCGTCGCCCAAAGACCGGACGCGATTCCAAGCCAACGAACGCCGTTCGCGCTGCCGAGCTGGCTCACCTGTTCGCGCATGCGGCGGCAGTTCGCGGAGGCCGCCGGGCGCGACTTGGCCAGGTACGACTCGCACCACGGGGACAAGAACACCAGGACGATCGGCCGGGGATCGGCGGCGGCGCGGAACTGGAACCGTCCGCCATCGAGCGTCGTCGGCGAGAGCTCGGGGACCTGATCGCCGATCTCGTAGCGGCGGCCGGTGGTGGCGCTGCCCGCCGCACCTTCGACCGCCACGGCGGGCTCGGCACGCGCGGCAGTGAGCGCCGCATCCAGGCGTGCATCCGCGAGGTGGCCGACGTATAAGATCCGCCCGTCCCGGCCGATCACGATGTGCTGGGGAGTGACCCGCAGCCCGAACGCGGCGGCGAGCCTGCCGTCGTCGATCACGATCGGCATGGTGATGCCGAGCCGCGTCCGGTAGGTCCGCACAGCATCGACCGAGTCGTTGAATCCGGTATTGACGGCGATGACCGCCATGTCGGGTCCCGCCGTCTCGAAGGCGTGCTGGAAATGCGGCATCTGCTGCCGGCACGGGACGCACCACGTGGCCCAAAATTTAAGATATACCGCCCGCCGGCCGTAGAAGCCGCCGAGATCGATGGTGTCGCCGTCGATGGTCTTCAGCACGAACCGTGGCGCCGGCTTGCCGATCAAAGGACGTCCCGCGGCGTCCGCGAGATCCTCGCCGCTCGCTGCGGCGTGCGCCGCCGCGGCCACGGCGGCGATCAGAATCAGCGTCGATAGGGTACGGGAAACGGGCATCATCGCACCGCGGGCAGCGAGACCGGGGCGGCGGCGTCCTTGATCATGAACACCAGAATGCGTGCGGGCTTCGTCGGGCTCGCATTCGCCGACACGGTATGGATGTCCTCCGGACCCTCATAAAAGGTCTCGCCGGGGCCGAGCGTGAGCTCAGGTCCGCCCGCAATCTGCATCTTGACCGCACCCTCGAGGACGTAGACGAAAACCTGGGCGTTGTGCCGATGCGCGAGCGAGGCGCCGCCCGGAATGTATTCGACGGCGAGCATCCGCACCTCCTTGCCGCTCACTCCCACCACCGCTCGCGTCATCAGCTCTTTGACGGTTGCGTCCGGCGGCGCCGGTTTGCCGTCGCCCGCGTGAGCGGCGGGAGACGGGGACTGGACGAAAGCCGCCGCCGCGAGGGCGCTCATAAATTTGCGCATGGATGATCCTCGCGGCTAACGTGCCACTAAACTATGGACCCTCAAAAGAGCCACTTCGCACGATATTTATGGAACCACTATTGCAGCTCGAGATTGCGCTGCCGCCGCGCGGCTCGCGCTCCATCCTTGCATCGCTGCACAATCAGTTGCGCAGCGCGATCCTCGACGGCCGATTGAAGCCCGGCGTGCGGTTGCCCGCGACGCGCGCCTGGGGCCCGCTATACGGCGTGTCGCGCAACACCGCGGTCGCCGCCTACGACCTGCTGCTGAGCGAGGGCTATGTTACCGCGCGCCGCGGCTCGGGCACCGTCGTCGCCCGGTCTCTGCCGCGCCCGACCGAGCCCCGCGGCCCGATCCGTCACCCCGGCGCACGGCGGCGCTTGAATCCGTACTACCTCGCACGCCCGCCTCTCGCGGCTTCGCGCGCGCCGAGCCTTAAGGCGGGCGCGCCATCGCCCATCGCCTTTCAGGTCGGCATCCCGGATCTGGCGAGTTTCCCGTTCGACGCCTGGCGCCGCTTGTCGAACCGCACGATGCGCAGGTTCAGGTCGCGGCCGCCGCTCACCGCCGATCCGCAGGGAGAGGCGCCGCTGCGCGCGGCGATCGCGCAGCACGTCTCCTTCGCGCGCGCCGTCGCCTGCAATCCCGAGGACATCGTGGTCACCGCCGGCGCACAGCAGGCCTTTGACTTGCTCGCGCGCGTGTTGAGGACGCCGGGGCGCACGGCGGTTGCGCTCGAGAATCCGGGCTACCCGCCGCTGCGCGCCGCGTTCGAGGCGCACGGTGCAGAGATCGCCCCGGTACCGGTCGACGCCGAAGGCCTCATCGTGGATCGAATCCCGGCGCGTGCGCGCCTGGTCTGCGTCACTCCGTCGCACCAGTTTCCGCTCGGCACGGCGATGTCCGCGCAACGGCGGCTCGCGCTCCTCGAACTCTGTCAGAGGCGCGGTGCCGCCATCGTCGAGGATGACTACGACGCGGAATTCCGATTCGTGGATCGGCCTCTCGATGCATTGCAGACCCTCGACCGGGCCCAGTGCGTCTTCTACGTCGGCACATTCTCGAAGAGTCTCCTGCCCGATCTGCGGCTGGGATACATCGTCGCGCCGCCCTGGGCGCTCGCCGCGCTCATCGCAGCGAAGCAGCTCGCCGACGGACACTCGAGCGTCCTGGCGCAATCGACGCTGGCGCTCATGATCAGCGAAGGCCGCTTGACCCGTCATGTCCGCAGCATGCAGCGCCTCTACCGCCGCCGGCGTGATGTGCTGCTCGAGGGACTCCGCGCTTCGTTGCATCGTTGGCTCGAGCCGTTGCCCTCGGTCGCGGGCTTGCACGTCGCGGCGAGGATAGTGACCGCCGCCCGCGAGGCATCGGTGATCGAGAGCGCCGCGAGGCGCGGCCTCAAGGTCGGCGGCCTCGCCCGTTACTACGCGGGGAGGCCGACGCTCGAGGGCCTCGTGTTGGGCTACGGCAATGCGGACGAGAGCGCGATCCGGGAAGGATTGAGCCGGCTGCGCGAGGCGATGTCCCCCTGGGAAGCGGCGCAGAGCTAGTGCAGCGGCAGGAAGCCGTAGGCTTTGAACACAGCGTCACCGGAGGGACCGCGGACGAAGGCAACGAACTTCGCTGCGGCCGGTCGGGCGCTCGCGGTGAGCGCGATCGGGTAGACGATGGGCGCGTGCGAGGTCGCCGGAAAAACGTCGATCACCCGCACGTTCTTGTCGATTCGCGCGTCGGTCTCGTAGACGATGCCGAGCGGCGCCTCGCCGCGATCGACGAACGCCAGAGCCGAACGCACGCTGTCCGCGCGGATCAGCCGGCCGGACACCTCATCCCAGATGCCGAGGCCGGCGAGCGCGGATTGTGCATAGCGGCCGACGGGTACCGCGTCGGGATCGCCGGTCGCGAGCCGGCCGCTGCCGAGCGCCGCGGCAAGGGGGAAATGGGGCGCGATTTTCAGCGCGATAGCGCTGTCGATCGGCGCGATCAGCACCAGCCGATTGCCGACGGCGTCGTGCCGGGTCGCCGCCTGGATCAGATTCCGCGCTTGCAAATAATCCATCCACTCGACATCGGCGGAAAAGAACACATCCGCGTGCGCGCCGTTCTCGATCTGGTGCGCCAGGGCCGAGCTGGCCGCGAACGAGAATTTGACGTCGACCGCGGTCTCTTTAGTGAATGCGTCTCCGAGATCTTGCAATGCGTTGGTGAGCGACGCCGCACCGAACACGGTAATGGAGGTCGATTGCGCATCGGCGCAGTACCCGCGCTGCGCGCTCAAGGCCGCGCACGCCACCAGCAGCACGCAGAACAGGCGTCTCATGTCATCGGGCTCCCTTTTTTCGAATCATAAGACTCCTGGCGATCCATTTGGAGCGATTTATGTGCCGGGCGTAGGATCGCACCGACGCGGAGCGAGGGCCACCAGGGATAGCGCTCGCCGGCGTGCAACCACTACCTTTGAGCTTTCCACTTTGCAGGAAAATCACATGCCGGAGAAGCAAACACTGGAGAGCGCGCGCCGGGACAAGCGCGAAGGCAAGGCTGCGAGCACTCAAGCCGGGGAATTCATCCGGGAAGAGATGCACCACATTCGCGAAGGCAAGCACGGCGCTCGCTCGGCGAAGCAGGCCATTGCGATCGGACTGTCGAAGGCGCGCCGCTCCGGCGTCGAGCTTCCGCCACCGAAACCCGGTGCAGCTTCGGCCAAGACGCGCAAGAGCGCGGCGCGCGCCTACGCGCTCGGGCACGGCGCGGCGCCGCGGCGCAAGAGCACCGCCAAGCGGGCGCGGGCATCCGAGAACGCCTTGAAGCGCGAAGGGCATTCGGCGGCCGGTCATGCCGCCCTAGCGCGCCAGGCGCGTCGTTCGGCGTATGCGCGCGGGCCGGCCGCCCGATCGGCGGCGGCGCGCAAGGCGGCGCGTACGCGCGCGACGAAGCGGCGTGGCGGACTCTAACGCCGTCATTCCGCGCTCGGGCAGTTTCCGCGCGGGCGCGGACTGGCCGTACGCGACCGCGCTGATGGTAAAAATTACAAATCCGCGCTCATCTGCGATGCCGCGCCTGTGATCCGGGAATGAATGCACCTGACGTCAGCGTCGAGCTCACGCAAGCTTTGCTCGCGGACGATGCCCCGGAACTGGATCACTCCATTCGACTCGCGCTGCTGGCGGCTATCGTTGAGTCCTCGGACGATGCGATTGTATGCAAGACGCTCGAGGGCCGGATCCTGTCATGGAATGCCGGCGCGCGTCGGATTTTCGGATATCGGCCCGAGGAGGTAATCGGTAGACCGATCACTGTCATCATTCCGCCGGAACTCCATGACGAAGAAAAGCGCATATTGGGTCAACTGAGCCGCGGCGAGCGCATCGATCACTACGACACGATCCGGATAACCAAGGATGGCCTGCGTATCCCAATCTCGCTCACCGTATCGCCGGTCCGCAATTCGCGCGGCGTCATCATCGGAGCCTCCAAAGTCGCGCGCGACGTCTCTGAGCGCAAGCGCGCCGAGCAGGCCTTGCTCGAGAGCGAAAAGCGCTTGGCTGCGCATGCCGACGCGCTCGCAAAGCTGAATGAGTGGAGTACGCGTCTATGGCGCGCTCGCGGCCTCGATGAGGGGCTCAATGAAATACTCGCCGCCGTGATTGAGTTGCTCGGCGCCGAGAAGGGCCACATCCAACTGCTCGATCCCTCGAGATCCACCCTTCATATCGCGGCCCAGCGCGGCCTCGAGCAAGACGCCCTGGAATTTTTGCGCAAACTCTCCGCAACCGACGATTGGGCCGGCGGAGAGGCACTGCGGTGCAGACAAGTGATTGAAGACATCGAGACGGGGAGTCCTGATGCGCACCTCCTCGCGCTCGCTCGTGCCGCGGATTTCCGCTCCGTGATATCCACGCCGCTGATGAGCGCCCTGGGGGAGCCGCTCGGGATGGTCTCTACCTATTTCCGACTGGTTCATCGACCCTCCGAGCAAGAGCTGCGTCGCTTGGATCTGTATCTGCGCCTGGCGGGCGATTTCATTCAACGTTGCAAGATGGAGCACACGTTGCAGCGAAGCGAAGAAGCCCTGCGCGAAGCCGATCGCCGCAAAGACGAATTCCTCGCGCTTCTCGCCCACGAACTGCGTAACCCACTGGCCCCTATCCGCTATACGCTGGCCGCGAGCCGGAAGTCCGGCAGGACGCCCGAGCAGCAGAAGCGCGCCGAGGAAATCATCGACCGACAGGTCACGCACATGAGTCGCTTGCTGGATGACCTTCTCGATGTCTCGCGCATTACTCGAAGTGCCCTGGAACTCAAGAAGAGCCCCACGGAGCTCACCCTCGTGGTTGGGTCCGCGATCGAAACTGCCCGACCCATTCTGGAGGCGAAACATCACGACCTTTCGCTCGAATTGCCGAAGCAAGCCGTGCGGCTACTGGCAGACCCCGTGCGCTTGGCGCAGGTATTTTCCAATCTTCTGATCAATGCGGCGAAGTACACCGATCCCGGAGGACACATTGCGCTCCGAGCAGTTCATGCGGGAAGTGAGATCGTCGTGACGATCCGCGATAACGGGATTGGTATTCCCGCGGAGATGATGCCCAAGCTGTTCACGATGTTCTCGCAAGCCCAGGCAGCCCTCGGGCGCTCGGAAGGCGGACTGGGCGTCGGCCTTGCGCTCGTTCGTGGACTCGTGGCGCTGCATGGCGGGAGCGTAGAAGCTCGCAGCGATGGACCCGGCAAGGGCAGCGAGTTCGCAGTGCGGCTGCCTCTGGGAACCCCTCCGGCGGAGATCGCCGATAGTGACGCGGCCGAGGACGACCCGGTGGCCGAGCATGGGCTGAAGATACTGGTTGTCGATGATAACCGGGATGCAGCGGATGCTTGCGCGATGCTCTTGGAGCTGTCGGGTCATCACGTCCAGACAGCATATACCGGACGCCACGCCCTTGAACTCGCCGAAGCGTTCCGTCCTCATGCAGTTCTGCTGGATATCGGTCTCCCAGACCTCGACGGCTATCAATTGGCCACTAAGTTCCGTGCGGCGCCGTGGGGCCGCGGCGTCCGCTTGATCGCGGTAACCGGCTGGGGCCAGGAAGAGGACCGGCGCCGAGCGTTCGAAGCCGGATTCGACTACCACCTGACAAAACCCGTTGCGGCAGAAACCGTGGAGGCTATGCTTGAACGCAAATGAACGCGCATGGGACCATGGCCGAGGGGCTGCCCGCCGATGATGCACCGATGCGCAGCGCGCGCCAGGCGCTGGTTGGGCAACTCGAGAAAGCCGCCGCGGGACTTAAGGATCCCAAACGGACCGACCTCTCGATCCACGCGATCCGCAAGGAGCTGAAGCGGGCGCGGGCCACCCTGCGGCTCTTGCGCGATTGCCTCGGCGATGCGCTCTATCGGCGCGAAGATTCGCTATTACGGCATGCGGCACGGCCGTTGACGCCGGTCCGCGATGCCAAGGTGCTGTTCGAGACCCTGCGCCATCACGACCCGCACAAAGGCGCCCCAAACTTAGGCGCGTTCGTGCGCGGCTTCTACGCGGTGCTCGGGGAACGACGCCGTGCGGCGAAGAGCCGGCTGCGGAACAGCGATTTGCTGCGTGCGGCGGCCGGTTTGCACGCCATCGCGCGCCGCGCCGCTGCGCTCCCCGAGCGGCAGCTTGCAGAGGCCAAGGCGAGCAAGGCTTTGAAGTCTGCCTACAAATCCGCGCGCAAGGCGTTCACGCGCGCCTGCAGCCGGCGAACCGATGAGCGCCTGCACGAGTGGCGCAAACAGACCAAATACTTCGCGAACGAGATCGAGGTCGTGCTCGGATTCTGCCCCAAGCGCTTCGCAAAGAGCTGCAAGCGGGCCAGCAAGCTCGCCGAGCAACTAGGCGATGACCACGATTTGGCGCTCTTGACGGAGGAGATACTTCGGCACGCGAAAGGAGCGCATGCCCCGAGCCGGGACGACAGCGTGCAGGAGCTGCTCGGTCATCTCGCGGGACGCCGACGAGCTCTGCAGCGGAAGGCATTTCGGCTCGGGCGGCGGCTTTACTCGGACAAAGCGCGGCGCTACGAGCTCTAGCGGCGCTTGCCCGGAGGGCCGCCTTGACGCGCTATAATCGACCGCCACGGGAGACGACGCAAAGGCGGCGGGCGACGAGCCGGGTGCGCCGCTGCTCTTATAGTCCATAGCACATTATAAGGAGAATATGCGGTGTCCAAACGATCGCTCTTTTGTCTTCTTGCGTTCTTCGCACTCGCCTCTTATGCGGGGGGCCTCGGCCTCAAGCCCGGGCTCTATGAGGTGAAGATCGTGAAGCAAGTCGTGGATGGCCGCGACATGACGGCGCAAATCGCCGCGAGCGCCGAGAGAATGCAGCAGATGATGGCGAACATGACGCCGGATCAGCGCGCCCAAATGCAAGCCATGATGCCGAAAGCCGGCGCGGGGCTCGGCGATAACGGTAATTTCCGCATCTGCATCAGTCCCGAATTCGCCAAGCGCGATCAGCCGGTCATCGACAAGGAAGGTCACTGCCAGCCCGCGACCGTAAAGCATGACGGCAACGTGACCTCGTACGAGTTCAGCTGCTCTTCCAATGGCGGCACTCGGCAAGGCAAAGGCGAGAGCGTTTCCAACGGCGACGTGTTGACGAACCGGGTCGACATGACGATGACGCAGTCGTCCGGCCAGACGCGCAAGTTACACAACGAATCCGAAATGCACTACCTCGGCCCCGACTGCGGCGCCGTCAAGCCGTTCGACGCGCCGAAGTAACCTCAACGGTCGGCCGGCGGCTGACCGAGGAACTGCGCCATCGCGCTGCGCACCGCGCACGCGATGGCCGCGTGCGACCGGTCCGAAGCGCGCAAATCATAGGTGATCTCGAGCTGCGCGCCCTGACCGCGTACGCCGCGATTGCAGATGTTGAGCGGATGCCGGCCCGGATAGCGCTCGCTCGCCGGTTCGATCGGAAATCCCGCCGTGCGCAGCGACCCCGCGAGTGCATCGGCGAGTGGCGTGTCGAGCCCTCCGATGTGGATACGGGTATGGCCCAGGCATCCGTGAACGCTCAGCACGACGTTCGCGCGCGCTACCATGGCGAGGCATTCGGGATGATCGAACCGATGGCTGGTGATGTGCAGGTCGCGGTTGGTTCCGTAGGGCTTCAGTCCCTCGAAACTGAACAGGCCATAATCGTCCCCTGCGATGAGTTCGGCGATCTCGGACGTACCTGCCTCGATCAGGCCCCCGTGGGGCGCGACGATGAGCACGTCGGAGCCCCGAGGCCCGCTCGTCCGGACCCGGTAATCCCGGCCCAGTACCTCGCGGGAGGCGAGTTCCGCGAACGATCCGTACCTGCTCAAAGCCCCAACGCATCCAGGGTGCGGTAGGCGAAGACGGACGGCGCCAAAAACCAGGGCGTGCCAAAGTAATAGGGCCGCGCCGGGAACGCCAAGCCGTCGAGTGCGGTGCGGCCTTCCGCCAACCCCGCGATCTGTTGGCCGATCTTCATGCCGAAATACGGGGCGAGCGGAACGCCTTGCCCGCAGTACCCCATGCAGTAATGGACTCCCTCGTGCACGCCGAGGTGCGGCATCCTGTCGAAGGTATAGGCGACCCACCCCACCCAGGCATGATCGATCCGCACGGCGCGCAATTGCGGAAATATCCGCCCCATCATGGCTCGAAGCCGCGGAACGCAGGCGAGCGGATCGTTCTCGGCGAGCGCCGCGCGGCCCCCGAACACGATTCGCTCACCGTCGGTCGATGGTCTGAAATAGACGACCACGCGCCGCGAGTCGACCACATTGCGCCCGTGGGGGATGAGCGCTCGGAGTGATTCCTTTCCGAGCGGCTCGGTCGAGATCTGATAGCTCCCGATCGGAATCACGCGGCGACGGTGCCAGGGGGAGAGAGCGCCGGAGTAGCCGTTGGTCGCGACGAGCACGTTGCCGGCCTTCACCACGCCGCCGGAGGTCGACACCTCGAATCCCGCTCCTGCCCTGCGGATCGACTCGACGCGGCAGCAATCCCGGATGCGGGCGCCCCGCTCCTCGGCGCGGCGGTACAAAAAAAGCAGGAGCTTCATGGGGTCGACCGAGGCATCGTCCGGATAGACGCAGCCGCCGTGATAGAAATCGCTCGCGATCTCGCGCCGCTGCTCCGCGCGGGGCACCACGATGATGCGCTGCTCGAGGCCGCGCGGTTGGTTGCGCGCATCGTGCGCCATGAGCTCGAAGTGACGGGGGGTGTGCGCGCCGTAGAAGCAGCCGCACTCGCGCCAATCGCAATCCGCGCCCGCCTGCGTTGCGAGCGAGCGAAGGTACGCGATCGCCTCGTGCGCCTCGCGGCAGATCGCGAAGGCGCGCTCCTCGCCGTGGCGCGCGCTGAGTGCGGCAAATGAGGGCTTGAAGCTGTAGGCGACTTGTCCGCCGTTGCGGCCGGAGCACCCGGCACCCAGCCGCCCGGCATCGAGAACCAGCGTGGCGAGGCCGGCGGCGGCCGTTTCGCGAGCGGCGGAGAGACCCGTGTATCCGGCTCCGACGACGAGCACATCCACTTGCGTGGGCAATGGGTCCGCGGCGAGCGCCGGCACTGCGCCGTTGTCCTGCCAGAGCGGTACCGTGGGAATCTCGGCCTCGGGGGACATCGAGCTCGTCAGGTACCGCAGAAGGTGCGCAAGACCCGCTCCGCGGGCTGCGGCGGAGCGGCGTACGCCTCGAAGCCGGGCTGCGCTTCGTAAGGATGCGACAGCACCTTCAGCAGCTCCTCGAAGGGCGCGAAGTCCGCCTGCTCGATCGCCGCGGCGATGATCTGCTCGACGCGGTGGTTGCGGGGAATGAACGCGGGATTTACCCGCCGCATCGACCGCGCTCGCAGCTTGCCGGGATCCGGCTCGCGGGCCAGTCGAGAGCGCCAATCGGCCGCCCAGCTCTCGTATGCGCCGGGTTGCGAGAACGAGCTGCGGAGCTCTGCATCCGCGGCGCGCGCGTCGGCATCCGGATCCGCGGCGTCGCATAGCCGGCGGAACGTGAGCGTGTAGTCGCAGCCGTTTCGATGCATCGTATCGAGCCACGCCCGCACCAACTCGAGATCGCCGTCGAGCGGCGTGAGCAAACCGAACTTGTGCCTCATGCCGATCAGCCACTCTAGTCCGAAATGCTCGGAGAAAGCATCGATCTCCGCGCCGGCCGCCTCGACCGCACGATTCACGTCGGCATCGATGAGCGCGAGCAGCGTCTCGGCGAACCGCGCCAGATTCCATTGCGCGGCCGGCGGCTGGTTCGCGTAGGCATATCGGCCCATGGCGTCGATCGAGCTGAAGACTGTGGCTGGATCGTACGCGTCCATGAAAGCGCACGGGCCGAAGTCGATGGTCTCGCCGGAAATGGCGGTGTTATCCGTATTCATGACGCCGTGGATGAATCCCGCATGCATCCAGCTCGCAACGAGCGCCGCCTGGCGCCTGCACACGGTGCGCAACAATTCCAAGTACGGTCGATCGGCGCGCTTGAGGTCCGGGTAGTGCCGATCGATCACGTAGTCGGCAAGGACCTGCACCGCGTCACGGTCCTGGCGCGCGGCGAAGTACTCGAACGTTCCGACTCTGACGTGGCTCGCGGCCACTCGCGTGACGATCGCGCCGGGCAGAGCTCGCTCCCGGAAGACGACCTCGCCGGTAGCGACTGCCGCGAGCGATCGCGTGGCCGGGATGCCGAGCGCATGCATGGCTTCGCTCACCAGATACTCGCGCAGCACCGGACCCAACGCCGCACGCCCATCGCCGCTGCGGGAATAGGGCGTGCGCCCCGACCCCTTGAATTGGATGTCGCGGCGGGTCCCCGATCTGTCCACCATCTCGCCCAGCAAAATCGCGCGCCCGTCGCCGAGCTGCGGCACGAATTGCCCGAACTGATGGCCCGCGTACGCGAGCGCGATTGGCTCTGCGCCCTCGGGTATCGTGTTACCGGAGAAGACTGCCGCGAGCGTGGCGTCGTCGAGCGACGCTCGTTCGAGCCCGAGCTCGGTCGCCAGCGCGGCGTTGAACTTGATCAGCCGGGGCTCGGCTACCGGAACCGGATCGAGCCGCGCAAAGAATCTCCCCGGCAGCGCGGCGTAGCTATTGGAGAACGCCCAGCCGTTTATCCGCAATCGCGGCGACCGGAGCGCTGTCTCGTTGGGGCGCGGTTCCAGCATTCAAGCATGTTACCAGCGATTGCGGCAAGAATTCGTCCCCGTTGGCCGTCCGGTCCGGCACCGTGGATTCGCGTTTCGCCCGGGCGAGCCGCGCATAGAGCTTGAGGTAGTTCTGAGCCATGCGGTGCGCCGTGAAGCGCCGCTCGAACTCGGCGCGAATCTGGCCGCGATTCAAGGATCCGATCCGCTTTACCGCCTCGACCGCCTGCCACTCGCTCTGCACGATGAAGCCCGTCACACCTTCTTCGAGGACTTCGGGCACGGACCCGTTCTCGCAGGCGATCACCGGGGTGCCGCAGGCCATCGCCTCGATCATTACCAGCCCGAACGGCTCGCGCCACGCGATCGGGAATAGCAGGGCCGCAGCGTCGCCGAGGAATTGCTGCTTTTGATCCTCACGGATCTCGCCGATGAACTCGACGTTTCCGTGCGAGAGCAACGGCTCGATGGTCGTCTTGAAATATTGCTCATCGACGCGGTCGACCTTGGCCGCGATCTTGAGTTTCATGCCGGCCTTCGCCGCGATGCGAATCGCCGCATCCGGCGCCTTTTCCGGCGAGATGCGGCCGAGAAACGCCAGATAGCCGCCGCCGCCGTGGCCCATCGCCAGAAGATCCCGCGGCAATCCGTGCAGCACCGTTGCCACGTAATTGGCCTGCGGCAAGGGTATGCGCTGCGAATTGGAGATGGAGACCACCGGCACGTCGCGGTAGATTCCATAAAGCGCCGGCAATTCCGGCAGATCCAACCGGCCGTGGAGCGTAGTGATCGACGCCGTAGCGAGACGCTGCAGCAGCGGATAGCCGAAGTAATCGAGATGCGAGTGCACCACGTCGAACTCTTGAGCTCGCCGGGCTACCGTTTCCAGCTGCATGAACAGCGGCACGAAGTGATCCCTGACGTCGGGATCGAGCCGCAGCGCCCGCGGCCAGACGGGGGCGAGCTGCGCTTTGGTAAAGCTGTCGCCGGAAGCAAACAGCGTGACATCGTGTCCGAGCTCCACCAGGGCATCCGTGAGATAGGCGACCACCCGCTCGGTGCCGCCGTAGAGTTTCGGAGGCACGGCCTCGGTGAGCGGCGCGACTTGTGCGATCTTCATCCGGTTCCCCACTTCGTGTCGGCAATCGACGTTAAGATGGAATCGTATCCGCTTGAGTTCCGGTTGTCGGCTTCGAATTGGAACTGATCGATGTCAGAGAACTCTTATGCAGTATGCGCGGCCCGCGGCTCCCGGCGCGGCGTCGACGAAATGAAAATTTTACAAAGCTGTTCAACTCCTCGGGTAAACGCACGTGAGCATATCGACACTCGACGATTCCACGATCCCGGATCCGTCGCTCGCTTCGCATTCGGTCGACGAGGTACCG
>JBEKVP010000006.1:0-17681 GCA_049513935.1 Steroidobacteraceae bacterium | reverse complement strand
AAATCCGGTAAGGAGCACACGGCCAGTTCTCCCGAACAGCTCGTACCGCTTCCCGACCTCGGCATCGATCTGGAATTCATGCATCCCGGGATCGAGGTGAATGCTGTTGGGGATGGTCGAGAGATCAAACACCCCGGCACGAACGGTCCACGAGCCGGCGTAGCGTTCGACCGCCGCCCCGACCGTATAGCCCCATGCATCCGCCGCGTAATCAAACGCGCCGCCATCCAAGACCGACCAGTTGAGAAAGTCGCTGCGCGGATCATGTGCATATTGGTTCGTATCGAAGATGTCGGTGACGCTGAACTTGCCGAGCGTTAAGACCCATCGATCGAGACCGCGCGTGCCGCCGAGCTGGTTGGCAATCCCCGCCACGGGTTCCCGTTCGCCGCCCTCGTCGATGGTCTGGCGCACGAAGGCGCGCGTCAAGCGGAAGTACGGGTGGTTAGATCCTACCTTATAGGCCTCTCCGCTCGGGAAGCCGGCCACACCGAGCGTGTTGTCGAGGCCAAAGCCCTGGTCGATCTCCGGCTGGATCCAGATCTCGGCCCCACGCCAAAGCCGCGCACCGAGATCAAGTGTCGCGTCGACGGTCTCTCTGTTGGCGGCGGGCGAGAGGCTGTTGTGGCCGCTGTAGGGCGCATGAAAGCCGTCGGTCGCTTGCACCACATAAGTCGCTTGGCCGTGAATCGCAAAGCTCTCCTCGGTCGCGGGCTGCGCGATCGCCTCGGCGGACAGGTCAGCGGCCACGGCACTGGGCGCATGACCGCAAAGGAACCCGACCGCGGGGAAGAGCCCTCGCAGGATTCCGCTTGTAGTGCGCTTCGTCACCGCGCCTCGCAGGCGGCTCCGCGCACGCGCGAGGCGATCTGTGCGAGATCGGTCGCATGAAAAGTAGAAAACGCAGCCATGATTGGTGCTCCTCAAATGCTCAAGCGCTGTTGCTCAAGCCCGTGAGGAATGGCTGCAAGGAACTAGGCGTTCAGCGCCAAAGTTCCCACCACGAATTCGCTTCCGGGCCTCAACGTCGGACTACCAGGTTGGGGGTCCATCGGGTCTGTCCACTCTCCGTTTGCGGAGGAACCGCTGTCCGCCGATTCCTTGGTGCGATGCGAGTAATATACCCTACCCGGGTATGGTAAGCAAAGAGATGAGGCAATGGGCCACGTAGCCAAAGAGAAGATCAAATTAATGAACCGCCTCAAGCGATTGCGCGGCCAGATCGAGGCGATCGAGCGCGCGGTCGAGGCGGACAACGAATGTGCCGACGTGCTTCAGCAGGCCACCGCCTGCCGCGGCGCCTTGGACGGATTTATCGCCGAGGTCATCGAGGATCACATCCGCGAACACATGGTCGATCCGCAAGCGGGGCGCGAGACACCGCAGGTTCTCGCGGCCGAGGAGCTCATCGAGATCGTGCATCAATATTTGAAGAAGTAGCGCTGCAATGTGGATGTCACGGTCAAGAACGGAATCGCTCCCCTGCGGGAGGTCTTGCATATCCGTCGATGGTATATGCGTAGTATATTGACAGGCCTATGCGGCGCGATATTCCGGCGCGAAAGTCGGACGACGGACACCCGCGGGAAACCGCGTCGAGCCGCGCTTATCAAGCGATTCGCGAGCTCATTCTGCGCGGCGGCTTGGCGCCGGGCGCACCAGTCAACGAACGCGCCTTGATGCAACAGACCGCGATCGGACGCACGCCCATCCGCGAGGCGCTGCTCAGGCTATCCGCCGAAGGACTGGTCATCTTCTCCGGCCAGAGCATTCACGTTGCGCCCGTGACGATCGAGAGCATCCGCGCCCTGTACACCGCGAGATTGCATGCCGAGCGGCTCGCATGGCAATTATGGCTCCGCTCGGCGACCGCGGATCAGGTGGCCCTGCTCGCCTCGACCTTCGATAAGGCGGGCGAGCTCGCGCAGCGCGACGACGAAGAAGGATTGGTCGATCTCGACTTCCGATTTCACAGCCAGATCTATGAGGAATGCGGCAACATATTCTTGAGCGGGCACTTGTACAATCTCACCGGATTGAGCTTTCGCTTGTGGTTTCTCGCGAACCCGCACGACCGCGAGCATCATCTACAGAACGCCCGCAGTCATGCGCCCATCGTGGAGGCCGTGCAGGCACGAGATGCGGATCGTTTGGACCGGGAAGTGTCCGCACACATCAGTAATGCCTTTGAGAGCATGATGCAGCGGATGAAAGGTCGAGATGTGGCGCTCGCAGCCCAGCTGCGGATCAAAGCTCCGCTGTAGCCCTCGCCCGAGCCGCGGCCAGGGTCGTGACGCGCGCCTGTGTCCGGCTCCGGGGCGATTCACGTTTGCTGGGCGAGAAACTGCTTGATCAGCGCCGTCACGTTCTCTGCCTGCTCCTGCTGGACCCAGTGACCCGCACCGTCGACCAGATGTACGCCCTTGAACTGCGTACACGCCGTCGCTGTCATCGATTCCAGCGCTCCTGGGCTCTGATAAACGCCCCAGTCACTCTTCCCGGCTATGAAGCACGACGGTACGTCGATCGTGCGCCCCGAGTAAGTCTCGAGCTCCGGACGGAACTTCGGATCCGTGGAGCAGCGATACCACTGCAAGCCGCCCTGGAATCCGGTTCGCGTAAACTCGTCGCTGTAAACGCGAAGCTCAGCGTCCGGCAGCCACTTGCACGCCGCGATCTCCGCCGCACTCGGCGCATTCTCCGCAACCGTCCCCGCCATCCCCTTGTCGAGATCCATGATGTAGTAGCGCGGCAATTTGGCCAGTTCCTCGGCAGTCCACGACTTGAGGGGGAAAGGCTGATTCTGCCTCCAATCCGCGCTCTTGAAATGGTAGTACTCGCGCAAGAACGCGTGGATCCCCTGGGGACAGTGCTGCATGTCGTCGTTGGCGACTCGTGTCGAGTAATACCACTGGTAATGCTTTCGCGGCGGATGCAGGGCAGCGAGCTCTTTCTCGATGCTTTTTCCTGGCCGGTATACCGCCGAGGTCCCCGGCGGGACATCGTTCCGCTCGTTGAACGGCAACACGGGCGGCCCCGCAAAAGGCGCACTCAACAGGACAACGGACCGAAAGACATCGGGACGCAAGAGCGCGCACCACGCTGCTACGGGGGCCCCGAAGTCGTGCCCAACCACCGCCTCGACGGACCGATATCCGAGCGCGGCGAGGAGTCCTAGCGTATCTCTCACGAGGTTGGGAAGCCGGGATAGCGCAACGTCGCCATCATAGTTGGGGTCCCCGCCAAGGGTGCGCCCGTAGCCCCGCTGATCGGGCGCGATCACATGGTAGCCCGCAGCGGCCAGAGACGGCATGACCTTGCGCCAGCTGTACGCAAGCTCCGGGAAGCCGTGCAGAAGAAGCACGCACGGCCGATTCTTGACTTCGAAGCCGGCCTCGAGCACGTGCGCCACCAGACCATTGCTGTTGTCTACGAAGCGGGACCGCATTTCCAAGGGCAGACTGGTTTCGCCATAAACGACATTCGGGTTGCGTAGCATTTTTTCCGGTTCCATTTGCTTGGTTAGCACGCGAGTCGATGAGGCGCCGAGGGCACCTAGGCCGACCAACACCTGACGTCTGCTCATGCCAACGCTTTGCACCCTCGCACCCCTCGCCGATACGGCTGTCTTGCATCCCCTTCTAGTCGGCGGGCACGAGATCGGCAGCCCGCACCTCATGCGCGCGGGCGGGAATCTCGAGCGCGTGGCCGCGGCGTCGCGCGCGCCGGCGGCCGCGCTCCATCTCGCGGCGGATTCCATAGCAATAGATGGCGCAGTCGCGCACTTGGATGGTATGCCGCGCGGTCTTCAAATAGCCGCGCAGCGACTTGCGGTATTCCTGCACGGTGCGTCGGCGGATCTCCTGCCCGACGGGCAGCGCATACTCGCCGGACAACAGGGTCGCAAGCCATCGTGCCTGGACCTCGGCGATCGGCATGATGGCGCAGAGCGGCTGGACCAGCCCGAGAAAAAAGAGATTGTTCATCTCGGGATGCACCACGCGCTCGAACAGCTGCACTTCGTTGTCGCGAACGTCCAGAAGACTCGAGTCGAAGAACGGGAATTTGATGTCGTATCCGGTGCAATAAATAATGACGTCCGCCGGATACGTGCGGCCGTCGGCGCACTTCACCTGATTGCCCTTGAGCTCGGCGATATTCGCGATCGGCGCAATGTCTCCCGAGCCCAAGCGGATCATGATCTCGCTCGAGATCGTCGGGTGTACGGCCCCGTAAGGATAGTCGGGCGGCGGCAGTCCGTACCGCTCCGGTCGGCCGAAGAGCTCGCGTATCCTCTTGAGCCGGCGCCGGCGCTGCCACCAACCGGGCGTCAGGCGGTAACGCAGGCTCGGATCCTCGCTCGGGTGCGGATCGTCGGCATCGAGCGTCGCGCCTCCGAAATACTTGCCGATGACGTAGTAGCCACGGCGGACGGAAAGGTAGACGCGCCGCGCGATCCCGGCGCGGCTCAATTCGCAGGCGATATCGAGCGCGCTATTGCCCATGCCTACCACGACGACGTTCTTGTCGATGCAATCGACGGGATCGGTGGGGTCGATGTAGGAATGCGAATGGATCGCGGTCCCGTCAAAGCGGCCCGGGAACGGCGGGCTCGGCCATCGTGCCGACCAGTGATGTCCATTGGCGACACACAGCGCGTCGTAGTAGCGCGTCTCGCCGCGATCGAGCGTGACTTTCCACACCCCGTCCTTAAGCCTCTCGCAACGTGTCACCTCGGTCCGGAAGCTGATCCGATCCCGGATGCGAAAATGATCTACGTAAGCGTCGAAGTACTGCGCGATCAGCGTGTGGTGAGGAAAGTCCGGATACCCCGCCGGCATCGGAAAGTCCGAGTACACCATTTTGTCGCGCGAAGTATTGATGTGCAGCGATCGATACGCGGAGGACATCCCGTTCTTGTTGTTGAAGACCCAGTTGCCGCCGGGCCGGTCGCTCTTTTCGAAACAATCGAACGGGATTTGTTTTTCCGCGAAAGTCTTGCAGGCGACGATACCGCTCGAGCCCGCGCCGATGATGCATACCTTTGGTAGACGCGTCATGCCCTCTCCGCGCCGGCGCCTCTCGGCCGCGCACGGGCACTTTACAGTCGCTTCGATATATTGGCAATATACCGGGGCGCCGCGCCGCGAGAGCGGCGGACGCCGGGCGAATCCGGCACGGTACTATTTCGCGGGGCCTGCCTCGCCCGATACGGAGAGTGAGCCGCGATGCTGAGAACCTGCACCGCATCGATTTTTGTGGCGTTCGCTTCGGCTGCGGCGGCCGGCGACCTTAACCTGCTCGCCTGGGAGGGCTACGCCGATCCGAGCTTCGTCAAGCCGTTCGAGCAGCAGTCGGGATGCCACGTCACCGCGACTTACGTGGGAACGAACGACGAGTTCGTGGCCAAAGTAATCGGGGGCGGCGCGGACTACGATCTGGTCTCGCCGTCCAACGACACCACCCAGCGGCTCATCGATGCGGGCGCCGTTGGGCCCATCGATCCGGCGAAGGTACCGGCGATGAGGGACTTCTTTCCCATCTTCCAGGCACCCCCCTGGCTCTCCAAAAACGGCAAGTTGTATGGGGTTCCATTCGGTTGGGGAATCGTGCGGACCATCGTCCGCGCCGATGCGGTCGAGACGCCGCCCGACAGCCTCGGCTTTTTGTGGGACCCCAGGTGGAAAGGACGGCTCTCGCTCTGGGATGACGTCCAGGAAATCTATATGACGGCGCACTTGCTCGGGTTCGCCAATACCTACACCCTGACCGATGAGCAGCTCGCGCAGATCAAGATCAAGCTCATCGCGTTGAAGCCCAACGTGCGCAAGTTCTGGGGGACTACCGGCGAGATGGGCACCCTGATGGCGACCGGGGAAGTGGTGGCGGGCAACTCGTGGGAGCCGACCATCGTGAGTCTGCGCAAGGCCGGCATCAAGATTCTCGAGGTCGTTCCCAAGGAAGGACGCAACGGGTGGTCGGACAGCTGGATGATTCTCAAGGGCGCGAGCGACAATCCGTGCGTGTATCAGTGGCTGAATTGGACCTCCTCGCCGAAAGCGCAAGCTCTCGGCTACGGCGTCGTCGGATACGGATTCTCCAATGCGAAGATGGTCGGGGAGCTCAGCGGTGCGAGTAAGGCGCTCTACCAGGAACTGAAGCTGGACGATCCGAATATCCTCAAGGGGGTCGATTGGTGGCAATCCGCGCCGCGCCGCGGCCGATACCTCGAAGTGTGGAATCAGGTCAAGGCGCGCTAGCATGTCCCGCTGCGCCCGGTTCATCCGCTAAACGGAAGCACGCCGATCATCGAGCTACGAAACATCACCAAGTCCTTCGGTGTCTACCGCGCCGTCGACGACGTGAGCTTCGAGGTCATGCCGGGCCAATTCTTGACTCTGCTGGGAGCGAGCGGCAGCGGCAAGACCACCACGCTTCGCCTCATCGCAGGACTCGAGACGCCGACCTCCGGAACGATCCACTTTGCGGGGCGCGACATTACCGACGTGCCTCCCACGCATCGCGACATGCGCATGGTGTTCCAGGATTTTGCTTTGTTCCCGAATTTATCCGTGTACGACAACGTGGCTTTCGGCCTGCGCCTGCGCATCGCCCGGCGGCGCTTGCCGAAGCACGAAATCGATCCGCGAGTGAGGCGCTACCTGGACCTCGTGCACCTCGGCGAGCACGTCGCCAAGATGCCCCACCAACTCTCCGGCGGGCAGAAACAGCGCGTCGCGCTCGCCCGCGCTCTGGCCACCGAGCCTCAGGTGGTGCTGTTCGACGAGCCGCTCGGCTCCCTGGATGCGAGTCTGCGCAAGGCGATGCAGGTGGAATTGAAGCGCATGCACCGCGAGCTGGGCCGCACCTTCGTTTACGTCACCCATGACCAGGACGAAGCGCTCACCATGAGTGACCGGATCGCCGTGATGCAGAATTCGAGACTGCTGCAGCTCGGCACCCCCGAGGATGTTTATTTGCGGCCGAGCTGCGCCGCCGTTGCGCGCTTCATCGGGGCGGCGAACATCTTGAGCGGCACCATCGAGTCGGTCGACGCGCACAGCGTGCGTGTACGCATCGGCAACGGCAGCGCCGTGTGCGCAGCCGCAAGCGAGCCTGGCCTCGGCGCGGGAACTCCCGTTCGGCTGATGATGCGCGCCGAGCACTTCGTGTTCGATCGCTCCGGTGCCGCCGAGCAGACGAGCTGGCTGTCCGGAAGAGTCGCAGAACGGCTTTTTCTCGGTCGCTCAGTCGAATATCAAGTCGTGCTCGACGGCTCGGACGAAACGGTCAGCGTGCTCGACCAGGGAGGCGGGCCGCCGGCGGTACCGCGCGACGGGCGCCTGGAATTCGGAATCGGATGGGCAGAGGCCCGTCTGTTGAAGGATTAGCCTTGGCTGCGCTGCCGAGCCTTCGCCGAAGTCAGCGTCGCGAGATGCTGTTCTGGCTCATGCCCCCGCTCGCTTGGTTCAGCGTGTTCATGCTCGTTCCATACGCCATGCTCTTTTACTACAGTCTCGGCAGCGTCGACTACATGACCTTCAAGCCGGGCTTTTCCGCCGCCAATTTCATCCGCATTTTCACCACTGAACCGTATCTCGGCGTGCTGCTCAAGTCGATCAAGCTGGGACTCATCACGGCGGCAGGGTCGGCGGTGCTGGGGTTTCCGGTGGCCTTCTGCATGGCTTTTCAAACGCGATCGGCGGCCCGCCGGTTTCAGCTCTATCTTCTGGTGATCGTGCCCTGGTGGGCCGCGTATCTCGTCAAGGCGTATGCTTGGAAGACCATCCTGGGCACGAATGGCATCATCAACAAAGGCCTCGGCATGATCGGCTTTCACCCCTTGACGTTTCTCATCTACAACCAGACCAGCGTCGCGCTGGTGCTGATTTACATCTTCACGCCGTTCGCCGTGCTGTCCATCTACGCCTCCTTGGAGCGCATTCCTACGAGCCTGCTGGAAGCCGCCGCCAATCTCGGCGCCTCCGGCTGGGAGATCTTCCGGCGGATCATCCTGCCGCTGAGCCTGCCCGGTGTGATCGCGGGCGCGATCATCGCTTTCTCTCTTTCGTTCGGAGACTTCGTGGCGCCCGCCCTGGTCGGAGGCGCGGACGCCGTGATGATATCGAACATCGTCATCAATCTTCTGGGAGTGGCGTTCGATTGGCCGATGGCGGCGGCCATCGGCATCGTCGTAATCGCCTTCGGATTGACCCTCATCAGTATTTCCGGCCGGATCGAGCAGCAGGGCGCGGTGCGCTCATGAGGCTTAAGGATGCGTGAGGTCGGTAACCGCCGGTTGCTGTGGACGACGGCGTGGTCGGTCCTGGCGTTTCTCTACCTGCCGATTCTCGTCATGGCGCTGTTCTCTTTCAATGACAGTGAATTCACCGGGCTTCCCTTTCGCGGCTTCACGCTCCATTGGTATCGGGCGATGCTCGCAGACGCCCAGGTGCTGCGCTCCATCTTGAACAGCATTTACGTCGCCGCGGGCGCCGTGACGCTGAGCGTGATCTTCGGCCTGCCTGCGGCGATCGCTCTCGATCGCTACGAGTTCGCGGGAAAAAGCCTGCTCCGCCGCGCGGTTCTTCTGCCGATCGTTCTGCCCGGTGTCATTACCGGTGTATCGCTGCTGCTCTTCTACGTGCTGCTCAGATTCAAGCTTTCGTTGCATACCGTGATCTTGGGACAGGGTACCGCCCTCATGTGCGTCACCATCACCGAAGTGTTTGCGCGGTTGCAGCAGGTGGGCCGCAGCCGCGAGGAAGCCGCGCTCGATCTCGGCGCCAATCCGTGGGAAGTGTTCCGCTCGGTTACCTGGCCGAGCATCCGCAGCGCGCTGTTCGGCGCCGTTCTCATCGCATTCTCCATCTCCTTCGATGAAATCGCGGTGACGTATCTCTTGACCGGCCGCCAAAACACTTTGCCGATGACGTTGTGGTCGATGCTGCGCCGGAGCGTGACGCCGGAAGTGAACGCCATCTCCACGCTCATCGTCGCGGCATCGATCCTGATGATAACGGCGGGAATGGGGCTCGCGAGGCGCGAGCAACTGAAGAGGGGCGCAAACGCATGGACCTGAAGCAAATAAAAGAGATCATCGAGGCGAACTCGCTGCGCACAGTGATATTGATCGGTACCGACAGCTGCAACGTGCAGCGGGGCAAGCGCGTCCCCGCGGCGCATTTCCTCAAGATAGCGGAGTCCGGCGTCAATTTCGCCTCGTATATTCTCTACACCACCATGATGGACGAGGTGCTGCCGGGGCTGTTCGACACCGGCATTCCCGATGTGCGGGGAGCTCCCGATTTGTCGACCTTTCGGATCGCACCGTGGGAGCCCCACGCCGGCGTCGTGATCATGGATTGGACGCGGCCGGACGGCTCGCCGCACCCGCTCTGCTTGCGCAGCGAGCTCAAGCGGCAGGTCCGCTCGGTGCGCGATCGCGGCCTGGAAGAATTGATGAGCGTCGAATTCGAGTTTTATCTCCTCCCCTATGCCGCGCAGGAGATTCGCGCCGGAAAATGGTCGAATCATGCACCGGCGCAAAAGGACGTGCATTGCTACTCGCTTTACGAGGGTAACTTCTACGAGCCGTTCGTCTCGGAGATTCGCGATTGCTTTCCCGAGGAGATCGAGGGCTGCAGCCCGGAGTGGGGACAAGGTCAGCTCGAAATCAACCTTCATAGAAGCGGCGCGCTCGCCATGTGCGACACGGCCACCCTGTTCAAGACCGCGGTCAAACAGCTGGCGGTCAAGCACGGCTATACCGCAACGTTCATGGCGAAATGGCACGAGGATTATTCCGGATCCTCGGGTCATATTCATCAGAGCCTCGTCGACGGCAAATCCTTGAAGCCGGTGTTTCATGACGAGGTGCGGCCGTACCGCATGAGCGAGATCGCGGAAGGCTACGTGGCCGGCCAGCTCGATCTATTCCGGCCCCTGACGCTCTTCTTCGCGCCGGTGACCAATTCGTACAAGCGATTTCAGCCCGACAGCTTCGCCGGATTCCTCGCAACCTGGGGCGTGGACAATCGTACCGTCAGTCTGCGCATGATCAATAGCTCGCCCGGCAAGATGCGCGTCGAAAATCGCATCGGCGGCGCGGACATCAACCCGTACGTGGCATTCGCCGCCTCATTGGGCGCCGGGCTCCGCGGCATCGAGAACAAGTCGCAGCTGCCGCCGGCGAGTCAGGGCAACAGCTACCATCGCAGCGACGTGGCATCGGTGCCGCGTACGCTCAGCGAGGCGATCGAGGCCGCCCGCTTAAGTCCCGCCATCAAAGAGGTGCTCGCCCCGGCCATCGTCGACAACCTGATCCGCATCGCGAGCTTCGAGGATACGACCGTGCGAGGCAAGGTCACCGACGTGGAGCGGCGCCGCTATTTGGAAATGGCCTGAAGAATGGCCGTGGGATTCAGTCGGCAGGCGAGGACGCGGACTTGCGCAGGATGGTCCAAGCCGCTGCGGTGAAAACCAGCGCATTCGCCACGATGACCGGAGATGCGCCGATGAGGCAGCCGTAAGTAATCCACAGCGCCGCTCCGGCCATCTGCACGCCGCGCAGCAGCGACGGTCGACGAAAGAAATAAGAAGCCACGAAGATGGCGGTAGCGATCCATCCTAGAAGTTCAACCCCGGAATGGCTCATGCGTTGAGCGCCTCGGATTGCGACAGGATCGACTCCCCGACTTTCACCCGATCCGTCCGGTCACGCTCCCAATGGTTCAACGCGAGGCCGTATGACTCGAACAGATCGCGAATGTCTCGAGTCTCCCAGTGCAGGACCTGATGCAGGATCGGCACCATGACGCTGAAAGCGTTGTCGCTCAGGATCGTACTCTTCGCGATCCGCGCGAGTTGCTTGTTCTCGGACACGGCTATGGTGAATCCATCATGATTATTGACGTGCAGCATGACGTGCACGTCCGAGCTGCCGTCGCCCACGTAGATCACCCGGTCCGCCGCGACGTCCAGCCGATGCTCGAGTTCCTCGAGTACCGCGACCTTGCCGTACCCGGCGGGCACACGCCGGATCGAGCGGACCTCGCCCGAACGAGAATCGAACTCGAGCTCGGTGCCGTGGATGTGCTCGGCAGGCACGACCCCCTCGAGAGCCGACACAACGATTTCACGCGGAGCCGCGGACAGCACGAAAAACGAGAACCGGCAGGTGGGGGTGCCGCGCCTCAAAAAATCGACCAGCGCGGGTATCGCGGCTTTCAACCGTATAAGGCGCCCGACCTCATGGAGATGCTCGCGGCGAACACCTCGAAACTCCGGATCATGGCGGATGAGGTAGGCGAGCTCCCCGCCTTGCTGCACGAGGTTGCTGCGGGCGAGGCCGGCGACGCGCTCCTCGAATCCGCGGATACCCATGAGCTCGCTCAGCACCATGCCGGAGTCCTTGAAGCTCAAGGTTTGATCAAAATCCGAGGCGATCAGGTAATGCTTGAGCGGCGATCGAAGCATGGCAGCATCTCTCCCTGAGACTTCCCATTGCATATTACGGAGTGCGGACGCGCTGTCACGCGATAAAGAGTCACGTATGCGTCAAATCAATTCATGCGTGCGATCCCGAGAACGTGGCGAGCGCCCGGGACGGCCCAGGAGTACGCGTCGTCGCGCGATGGCGGCACCGACGGCGGCAAGCGGCGTATAATTGCCCACAGGCGTACCAGATGGAGGATACCCGATGATCAAGGAAAGAGCGGTTCTGGCGGGCGGCTGCTTTTGGGGCATGCAAGACCTCATTCGCCGCTATAAGGGCGTCCTGTCGACGCGAGTCGGGTATACGGGCGGTGAGGTGCCGAACGCCACCTACCGCAACCACGGTACCCATGCCGAGGCCATCGAGATCATCTTTGATCCGGCCAAGGTGAGCTATCGGCAGATTCTCGAGTTCTTCTTTCAGATTCACGACCCGACCACACGGGATAGGCAGGGCAACGACCGGGGGCCGAGCTATCGTTCGGCAATTTTCTATACCAGCGAAGAGCAGAGGCGGGTCGCCGAAGATACCATCGCCGACGTCGATGCTTCCGGTCTCTGGCCGAGTAAGGTGGTGACCGAGGTGGCCCCGGTCGGCGACTTTTGGGAGGCCGAACCCGAGCATCAGGACTATCTCGAGCGCTACCCGAACGGCTATACGTGCCATTTCGTGCGCCCCAACTGGAAGTTGCCCGTTCGAGAGAGGACCACCGAAGCGAAGGCCGGCGCGGGCGGGTAACTGCCAAGGAAGGGCCTGTTGCACGCGTCGGCCACCTTGACTCGCGCGTGCGGCTGCCAAACGATGTGAGGCATGGCGATTTGGGTCGGCACATCCGGTTACAACTATCCCGAATGGCGGGGCAGCTTCTATCCCGAAAAGTTCTCCGCCGCCAAGATGCTGCCCTATTACGCCGAGCGCCTCGACACGGTGGAGATCAACTACACCTTCTACCGCACGCCCACTGTCAGGATCATGGAGGGCTGGGCCGGCGCCGTACCCGAGCGGTTCAAATTCACCCTGAAGGCGCCGAAGCGCATCACCCACATCGCGCGGCTCAAGGATTGCGCGGAGCCGCTGCAATACTTCGTGAAGACCGCCGCGGCTCTGGGACCCAAGCTCGGCGTGCTGTTCTTCCAGCTTCCGCCCTACATGAAGAAGGATCTCGCCGTGCTCGACGAGTTTCTCGACGCCCTGCCGAGCGCAGCGCAGGCCGCGTTCGAGTTCCGGCATCGGTCCTGGTTGAGCGATGACGTGTACGAGCGCCTCGAGGCGAAGAATCTCGCGCTCTGCGTCGCAGACAGCGAAAAGCTGTCGACGCCCGTCGAGATCACGGCCGACTACGCGTATTTCAGATTACGGGATGAGGGCTACACGCCGCGCGACATCACGCAGTGGGCGCACACGATTGGCGAGAAGAGCGCCGCGTGCCGCGACGTGTTTGTGTATTTCAAGCACGAGGAGTCCGGCAAAGGGCCCGAGTTTGCGCGGCTCCTGCTCGATGCGCTGAAGGTCTCCTGACTCAGGCCGGCGCCGCCTGCTGCGCCGCGCGCACCGGCGCCGATTCCCGGATCGGCAGATTGATGAGCGCCGCAAACAAAGCGAGCGCGACATCCGCGTACCAGATCCAACGATAGGAGCCGAGCTGCGCCATCGCGACGCCGCCCAACCAGGCCCCGAGAAAGCCGCCGATCTGATGCGAGAGCAGCGTCAACCCGAATAGCGTCGTCAGGTAGCGCGTTCCGAACAGCTTCCCGACCAGCCCCGCGGTCGGCGGCACCGTGGCGAGCCAGCTGAAGCCGAGCGCTCCCGCAACCAGGTACACGTTGAATGCGGTTTTGGGCATCAATAGGTAACACACGATGACGACCGCGCGGCTTGCATAGAGCGAGGCCAAGATGTTCTTCATGCGATAGCGCCCGCCGAGCCACCCCACCAGCAAGCTCCCGCCGAAGTTGCAGAATCCGATGATTGCCAAGGAGTTCGCGGCGACGGCCGCGGTCAGGCCGCACATCTTCAGTTCGCCTGGAAGATGAGTCACGAGAAAGGCGATATGAAAGCCGCAGGTGAAGAATCCCGCGTGCAGGCACCAGTAGCTCCGATCGCGCGCCGCGAGGCGCAGCTGCGCGCCGAGGCGGAGGGGCCCCGCGAGGCTTCGCACCGCGGGCTCACGGTTCGCAGGCGCCGCACCGGCCTCACCGCCCCCGTTGCGAAATAGCCAGGCGAGAGGAATGGTGAGAAGCGCCGCCACGGATATGGCGAACATGCCCATGCCCCAGCCCGACCGGCCGATCAGAAACTGCGCGAACGGCGCAAACAGCAGCTGCCCGACCGAGCCGCCGGCATTGATGTATCCGGCGGCGAGCGAACGCTCGTGCATGGGCAGCGATTGGCTCGTGACGCCGATGAGAATCGCAAAGCTTCCGGCCGCCGTTCCCGCGGCAACCAATAGGCCGAGCGAGGCGGTAAACCCGAGTTCGGACGAACTCCAAGGCGCGAGCGCCGCGCCGGCCGCCAGCAGCAAGGCTCCGGCGATCAGCACGCGATCGGCGCCGTATTGATCCGCGACGGCACCCGCCAGCGGTTGCACGGCGCCCCACACGAACTGGCCGATTGCGAGCGCGAAACTCACGGAGACGAGACTCACGCCGGTGGCAGCCACGATCGGCAGCACGAACAGGCCCAGCGATTGCCGGATGCCCATGGTGATCGACAGAATCGTCGCGGCCGCCAGCATCAGGACCCAGGGAGCGCGGGATTTAGCGGGCACGCCGCCGCCCTTGGCCTGGCGGCCGCCGCGCCCGCGGCGAGTGCGCGCGGAAGTGTCCGTAGAAGCCGCCGTGGGTCAAGCCGGCGGCGCTCATCACATCGCTCACGCTCGCGCTCAACCTTGCTCGCGTCAGCGCTTGTTCGCAGCGCTCATTGCCTGCATCGCCTTGCCCATCTCGTCCGGCGTCACGTCCTTGACGTGGGTCGCGACCGACCAACGGTGACCGAACGGGTCTTCGATCTGGCCGTAGCGGTCGCCCCAGAACATCTCGGCGACGGGCATGGTGATCTTCGCCCCCGCCTTGGCCGCCCGCGCGGCAAACGCGTCGGCGTCCTCGACGTAGAGATGCACGATGACCGGTGTACCCTTCAAGGCCTTGGGTCCGGGCATGCCGAACTCCGGGGACTCATCCACCAGCATGATCGTGGAGTCGCCGATCCGGATGCTGGCATGCATGATCTTGCCGTTCGGTCCGGGCATGCGCGAGGTCTCCACGGCGTTGAACGCCTTCTTGTAGAACTCGATGGCATCCGCGGCTCCTCCGCAGACCAGATGCGGTGTGACGGTATGCATTCCCTCGGGGATGTACTTCGTGGCCATGATCCTCTCCTGTGTGTGATTTGGTTGCTTGATGCCCTTGCGCTCAGTCCTGAAAAGTAGCTCCAGATAGCAGTCCGCGCCGCCTGCTCAGAAGGCGCCAGGATAGTCGCCTCCGTCCAGCAGGATGTTCTGACCCGTGATGTAGCCGGCGTGCACGCTGCACAGGAATGCGCAGGTTTGCCCGAACTCCGCCGGCGTGCCGAAGCGTCTCGCGGGGATGGCGTTGCGCGACCGCTCGGCGATCTCCGCCTCGGACAGGCCCGAGCGCTTCGCCGCGGCCCCAAAGATGGCGCTGAGGCGCGCAGTCTCGAAGCTCCCGGGGAGGAGATTATTGATGGTGACGTTCTTGCCGGCGACGCTGCGCGCGATGCCGGCCACGAACGCCGTGAGGCCTGCCCGCGCGCCGCTCGACAAATCGAGACCGGCGAGCGGCATCTTCACGCTCACCGAGGTGATGTTGACGATCCGTCCGAACCGCCGCTCGGCCATTCCATCGATCACCCGCTGGATCAATTCGATCGGCGTCACCATGTTGGTCGTGATCCCGTCGAGGAGCGCTTGCCGATCGAGCTCGTGAAAATCGCGATACGCCGGGCCGCTGTTGTTGTTCACCAGGATATCGGCCGCGGGGCACGCTTCCAGAAGTGCATCCTGCCCTTGCCGGGTCGACACGTCGGCGCAGACTGCGATGACCTCGACGCCGCTCGAACGGCGCATCTCCTGCGCCGCGGCCTCGAGAACGTCGCGGTTGCGCCCGTTGATGACCACGGAGACGCCCGCCTCCGCGAGCGCCTGGGCGCAACCCCTACCGAGCCCCTGACTCGACGCGCACACGATGGCCTTGCGGCCGCGGATTCCTAGATCCATATCTCACCTCGATGGGAATCAACGGAAACGCATTATCGCCGCTTCGATGCCGAGCGACCAACGGGACGGCGCGGGGCACGCGCACTATGCAGCCTCGGCGGCACGGGCGCGCGGTGCTTACTGGGCCGCGCCGCCGCGGGCGCGGACTCGAACCGCCCCACCGACGCGTTGAGCGCGACCGCGAGCGCCGCATCTCCGCTCACGAGGTCGCTCCAGCGAAGCTCCTGGCCTTTGCGCTTGCCCTTGAGCGTGATCTTCAGTCCCTGCGGCGACAGCGCAACGATGAAGGCGCGCCCGTCGAGGTGCAGCTCGCGTTTCAAAGTCTTCTCGAGACGCGTGATCATCATCCGTCCAAAAGAATCGGCGGGAGCAGTAGTATAGGCCTTCAGCATGCTGAGCGGCCGCTCGGATCGAGCCGCAAGGATCCCCGCCATCGCGAACGTCGACCGAGTGCTCGAGACCGCCACAGAAAAACACCGCGCCGGCGATCTCGCCGAGGCGCGGCGCGGGTACGGCGAAGTGCTCGCGGCGGCCCCTGCGCATCCGCTGGCGCTGTTTCGCCTGGGCCTCCTCGAGCTGCAAGAGCAGCGGCTCGATGCCGCGCTCGAACGCCTTTCGGGCGCCGCGGCAGCCGATCCCGGCAACTCCCGCTATCAGTTCGGCCTCGGACAGGTGCTGCAATCTCTCGAGCGCTGGGATGAGGCGGCGGAGGCGTACCGGCGCGCTGTGCGCGGCGAGCCCGCGTCGTTCGACGCGCATTTTGCGCTGGGCGTGGCCTTGCAGCGGGCGGGCCGCCCGGCGCCAGCGGCAGCGGCCTACCGCGATGCGCTCGCGCTCAAGGCCGACGATCCGGCTGCCCTCGGCAATCTCGGCGCGGTGCTGCGCGAGTCCGGCGACATCGACGGCGCAATCGAGCGGCTCAAGGCCGCGGCAATCATCGAGCCCGAGGCCGCCTCGCACACCGTGAACCTCGCCATCGCGTTCTGCCAGCGCCGCGAGTTCGCGCAGGCCGAGTCGCTGCTGCGCGCCCTGCAGGCCCGCGAGCCCGCCCATGCGGAGGCGGCGTTCAATTTGGGCAACGCGCTGCGGGGCCTCGGACGGCCGCAGGACGCGCTCGCGCAGTACCGGCGCGCGGCCGAGTTGCGGCCGGACTATGCCGAGGCGCTCAACAACATGGGCAATGTGCACAAGGAGCTCGGCGACTTCTCCGCGGCCATGGCCGCGTTCGAAGCAGCCCTCCTCGCCCGCCCCGACTACGTGGTCGCGATCAACAATGCCGGATGTCTGTTCCGCACGCTTGGGCAAAGCGATGAGGCGGAGGACATGCTGCGCCGGGGCCTCAATATCGATCCGCGCCACGCCGCGCTCTACGACAACCTCGGCAACGTGCTCAAGGACGCCGGCGCGCTCGACGAGGCGATCGCCTGCTACCGCCGCTCGCTCGAGATCGATCCGAACAACCCCGCAACACACGGCAACCTCGCCTATACCCTGAGCTTCCGCTCAACCGAAGCACGGCCGATCCGCGAGGAATGCGTGCGCTGGAACGCGCGCTTCGCCGCTCCGCTCGCGCGCCGCGAGGCGGATCCGGCGCGCGATTTATCGCCGGATCGCCGGCTCAAGGTGGGCTACGTATCGCCGGACTTTCGCGACCACTGTCAGGCGCTGTTCACCCTGCCGCTGCTCGCGCATCACGATCCGGCGGCGCTCGAGGTCTATTGCTATTCGAGCGCCGAGCGCGCGGACGAGATCACGCGGCGCATTGCGCAGTGTGCGCACCTGTGGCGCGAGGTGCGCCCGCTGGACGATGCGGAGCTCTACCGCATGATCCGCGACGACGGCATCGACATATTGGTCGATCTCACCATGCACATGGCGGGCGGGCGGGCGCTCGTGTTCGCGCGCAAACCCGCGCCGGTGCAGATCGCCTGGCTCGCCTATCCCGGGACC
>JBEKVP010000005.1:0-17747 GCA_049513935.1 Steroidobacteraceae bacterium | reverse complement strand
GGGCCCCAGCTTGAATGTCGGATCGTCGAGGGTCCCGGCGACCGGGAAATTGAGATCGATGACACCGTTGCGGTCCCTGAGCAGCGCGACCGCAAGCTTGACCGGCAAGGACACCGCGTCCTTGCTCTCGGTCTTGCCGCCGAACTCGAGCTGATCGACGATGATGTGGTGCTGCGCATCGAGGCTGCGCCCGACGACCTTATAGTGAAGCTCGGTCGTGAGCTTTCCCTTCGTGATGTTGTAGCCCGCAAACTTCCCTGAATAGGGATTGAAGATGCTGAGCTCCATATTGCGAAAATCCAACGCGAGGTCGGTATAGAGCACCGGGCTCAGAATATTCACCTGGCCGGTGATCGATACCGGCGAGAAGGCGTCCACGTTGCCGTGCAGGTCAACCGTCGCCCGCGAGTTCGGCTGCGAGGACAGTCCGAGCACCGAGCCCTTGAGACTTTGAATCGCGGCGGAGAAATTCGGCTGGACCGACAAATCCGTGAATTTCGCCAGTCCGTCCTCGATCAGCATTTTCTTGATCACCATCGGCAGGCGCTTCGAGGCCGGCGTCGGTGCCGATGCGGGAGGCTGCCGGCCGGTGCGGGTCCCGCCTCCCGAGCGCGGCGCACTTTGCGCGACCGGCGCGCTTCCTGAGGCCGGCGCGCTTCCCGAGGCTGGTTTGGGAGCAGCCAATGCGTTGGCTACGTTGAGGCTGGTATCCGATTCGATGATCACGCGGGCGAAAGGCTTGCGCACGCTGATCTCGGCGATCTCCAGGCGGTCGGGTGTTTGGCGGTAGTTCAGGCCCCGCACGTCGAGGCGCCCCCAGTTGACGAGATCGTCGTGCAGAGCGTCATCGACGGTATGAAGGTTCTCGACGACGATGTTGCAGGCGAGCTGCAAAGCGGGCTTGGCGCCGCCGTAGTGCACCTCCGCGTCGCCGCCGAGCTTGCCCCCGCGCAAGGTCAGCGAGGAGTACTGTGCGACGTAGGGTTGCGCTGCGGTCAAATCGATACCGGCGAGCTTCAGTGCCAGCGAGGCTGACAACGGATTCGGCGTCACTTCGCCGCTCGCCGTGAGCGAGCCCGACTCGTTGAGGCGGGTGTCGAGGCTCACTTTCACCGGCCGAGTGAGATCGAGGCTCGCGCCTTCGATCGCGAGCGACAGCGGTGCGAGCGAGACTTTCGCCGCCGGTTGTGTGCCGCGATCTTCCACCGAAATGCGCGCCTCGCGCACCTCGAACCGATGCAGATCGAATCGCCAGGGAGGTTTCGGAGCGGCGCGAGTCCCCGGCCCGGATGCGTCGCGCAGATCCGTCTCGGTGGTGAGTGCGGGGGCCGGCCGGGTCTGGGGCGCGGGAGAACCGCCCGCCGGCGCTGCGAGCTTCAACAGATTGATCGAGCGGTCCGGCTCGAGCCACGCGAGCAGCTTGACGCCCGACAAGGCCACCGAGTCCACAGCGGCCTGCCGCTGCGCCAGATTGACCGAAACACCGCTCGCCTTCAAAGCGGGAATATCGATCCAATCGGCATCCGAGTCCCGCGGCTTCACGGCAAGATCAGTGAGCGAGGCACTCGACACGTTGACCGACAGATCCACTGCATCCCGCAAAGCAAACTTGTACGTCGCGGCGACATCGATGCTGCCCGAGTCGATCACGAAGTTGAGCTGATCGGCGAGGTATTCCCAGATCGTGTGCGCATGCAATCCGCTGATGGCGATCTCGCCGTCCGACTCGATCGGCTCGACTGAAACGTGACCGCGCCACTCGATCCGCTCACCGAGCTTCGACGAGCCGGTGAAACTGAAGAGTCCGCCCGCCACCCCGGTGGTGAAGTCGCGAAGCTCGAAGTCGATCGGCTCCAGACGCGCGGCGAACGCAGACGGACGGCTGCGGTCCTCGTACCCAACCGAGCCTCGAATGACCTTGAGCGAGCCGACACGAAGCGCCGGCATCGGCTCGCTCTTGGCCGTCGGCGCAGGCTCCGGGGCGGCCTTCGCACGCAACTGGGCGAGATTGAGCGTTCCGTCGGGCGCCACCGCCGCATTCACGTAGGGCGCCGCGACCTCGATCCGTCCGAACGTGTAGGCGCGGTGCCACACCGAGGATAGATCGAAGTCGATGAACAGCCGCTCGAAACCCAGAAGCTTGTCGGACTGCGGGCCGGCCAGCGCGAAATCCTTGATTTCCATGTGGAAGAGAAAGGGGTTGATGCGGATTTCGCCGACGCTCGGCGTTAGGGTTAAGCTCTTCGGGATCTGCGTGAGCAGCTCGTGGCGGATGATCTTCGGCGCAATCACGAATCCCGCAACGGCGTACAACGCAACGAGCAACGCCGCGACGCCGAGAGCCCGCGCGATTTTTGTTCTCAACCACTGCACGAGAGATCCCGCCTATACGCCTGTCGAAGCGCGTCCGGCCGCATCACTATCCCGGGGCTTAGTGTAGCAAAAGCCCTCTCAGCGCTTGTTGCGCTGGATGAGGCGCTTGCGCTTGCGGCGCTGGCGGGGGGTCAGCGGGTTGCGCTTGCCCGCAAAGGGATTCTCTTCGGCCCGGAATGCGACCCTTACCGGGGTCCCCATGAGATCGAACGCCTTGCGGTAGACGTTCACCAGGTAGCGGCGATAGGCGTCGGGCACGTGATCGGTCTGATTGCCGTGGATCACGATCACGGGCGGATTGCGACCGCCCTGATGGGCATAGCGCAGCTTGATGCGCCGGCCGCTCACCAGGGGCGGTTGATGACTTTCGATCGCCGCCTCGAGCACCCGCGTGAGCTCGGGCGTGCTCATGTCGCGGGTCGCGGCCGCGTACGCCTTGCGCACGGCGGCGAACAGCTCGCCCACCCCGCTGCCGTGGCGCGCGGAGATGAAATGCAGCGGCGCGAAATCCGCGAAGGTAAGCCGCTGCTCGATCTGCGCGCGGATCAGATCGCGCTGCTCCGGCGGAATGTTGTCCCATTTGTTGACGGCGAGCACGAGCGCCCTGCCCTGCTCGATCACTGCGCCCAGGAGACTTGCATCCTGCTCCACGACGCTGTCGTGCGCATCGACGACGGCCACGACCACGTGCGCGGTCTCGATTGCCTGCAGGGTCTTGATGACGCTGAACTTCTCGACGGCCTCCTCGACGCGCGCCCGGCGCCGCAGGCCCGCAGTGTCGATCAGCGTGTAGCGCTCGCCGTCGCGCTCGAAGGGCACCATGACGGCATCGCGAGTCGTGCCCGGCTCGTCGAACGCCACCATGCGGTTCTCGCCCAGCATGCGGTTGATCAAGGTGCTCTTGCCGACGTTGGGACGGCCGATGACGGCGACTTTGATGCCGGTCGTCTGCTGCTCGTCGGCGTAATCCGCGACGAACAATCCGGCGAGCGCCGCCTCGAGCAAGGCCGTAACGCCCTGATCGTGCGCGGCGGCTACGGCCAACGGCTCACCGAGTCCGAGCTGATGGAAATCGGCCACGGCGATGTCCTGGTCGAAGCCCTCGGTTTTGTTCACCGCGAGCACGACCGGCTTGCCGCTGCGGCGTGCGAGGTCCGCGGCGAATTGGTCCTGCGGCGTCACGCCGGCGCGGCCGTCCACGACCACGATCAGCCGATCGGCCTCGGCGATGGCGCGCTCGGTCTGCTCGATCATCAAGCTCTCGATCTTGCCCGCGTTCTCGACCAGTCCACCGGTATCGACCACGATGCACGGAACGTCGGTGCGGCGCGCGTATCCGTACTGCCGATCGCGCGTGAGGCCGGGGAAATCCGCGACCAGCGCATCGCGCGTCCCTGTCATTGCGTTGAACAGGGTCGATTTGCCCACGTTGGGCCGACCGATCAGCGCGACGACGGGCAGCATGGCGTTGCCCTGTCAGGGTTTGGGCGTCGGCGTCGCGCGGTATGCGGCCAGGCTGCCTGAGTCGGTGAGCACCACCACGGTGTCCTGTACTGCGACGGGCGGCATGCTGACGCGGAACTTGGCGATGCGCTCGCGCGCCACGAGCTCACCGGTCGTCTTGTCCAGCCAGTGCAGATAGCCCTGGAAGTCGGCGACGGCGATGGCCGTGGTCGTGACCGCCGGCGCGCTCAAGCCGCGGCGCTTGAGCTTCTCATTGCGCCACAACTCCGACCCATCGCGCTGCCGCATGGCCACCACGACGCCGTCGGATTGCGTGACGAACAGGTTCTCCGCGTCCGTGGACAAACCCCGGTAGCTCGACATGTCGTGGGCCCACCAGATCTGTCCCGAATCGAGCGCCAGCATGGCGGTGCGGCCCTGGAAGCCGGTCGCAAATACGTTCTCGCCGACGATGCTCACCGACGAGTCGACGTCGACCAGGCGGTCGAGCTCGGTTCGGCCGTGCGGCGATGCGAGCGCCGTATCCCAAACCGTATCGCCGGTCGCGAGCGACACGGCCATCACCTTGCCGTTGTCGAAGCCGCTGACCGCGATCTCCTTGGCGATGACCGGGACCGCCGTACCCCGCAAGGAGAGGCGCGGCACTTGCTGCTCGACCGACCAGAGCTCCTTACCGGTCGTGCTGTCGAAAGCGTGCAGACGGCCGTCGACCGAGCGCATCGCGACGACCTTCTCGCTGATCGCAGGTGCGGAGAGCAGCTCGGAGTTCACACGCGTGCGCCACAGCTCCTTGCCACTCGCACTCTCGAGGGCGATCACCCACCCCTTGGTCGATCCCACGACCACCAGCCCCAAGCTCGCGCCGGGTCCGGCGGAAAACTGCATCCTCTTGAATCTCTTGAGCCAGACCTGATGGCCGGTTTCCAGATTGACCGCCACCAGCTCGCCCTTGTCCGAGGCTGCGAAGACGAGCCCGTTGTCGACCGCAGGGCCTAAGCCGAGCCGCAGCTTCACTTGCTTCTTGCCGCCGCCTACCTTATCGCCCCACAGCTCCTTCACCGGAAGCTTTGCGGGAAAGTTCACGAGCTGCGCCGGCGGTTCTACGTCCTTGTCCTTGCTGCAGCCGGCGACGATGAGCAACGCCGCGAGGGCGCCTGGAAGGAGCTTGCGCATCAGGGTTTGGCCTTCGCGGCAGAATCGGCGGGGACCGGCACCGTGGGCGGCGCGCCGGCGAGCGGGGCGGGCGGCGTCTGTGGCAAGCCCAAATCCGCAATTTTCAGGGTGAGCAGCGCCGAGTCCATGCTCTCGCCGCTGCCCTCTGCCAGCGCTGCCTTGTATTGCTCGGCAGCCTGCGCGATGTCCTTCTTCGCGAAGTACGCATCGCCGCGCACCTCGTGGTAGGCGGTGGCGAACGCGCCCGGATCGTCGGAGAGCGTCTTGAGCGCCTCGTCCGGCTTACCTTGATCGATCTGCACGCGGGCGAGGCGCAAGCGCGCCACGTGCCGCAGCTCGTTGTCGGCCGAATGCTCCATCACTTGCGTCAAGGGTGCGATCGCATTCGCGTCCTCCCCGTCATCGACATAGAGGCGCGCGATCACCAATTGGGCCTGATCGGCGTACGGGGATTTCGGATAGTCCTTGATGAGCGCGTCGGCGAGCTGCCGCGCCTTCGTGCGGTCGTTGCTCTCGATGGCAGCGTTCATGCTGCTGAATTCCGCCGAGGCGCCCTCCGCACGCTGCTCCTGATGATTGTGGTAGTAGCGATAGCCGAACACGAACCCCAGCCCCACGACCACCGCGGGAATGATCCAAGGCGCGTACTCCGATGCCAACCGCTTGACTTCTTCTAGTTGTTCGTCGTCCGTCAAATATTCTTCCGTCATGTCTGCTCCGCCCCCTTAAGCCCCTCTAGACCCAACAATGCGCCCAAGCGTTCACTGATTTCCGCGACGGGGCACTCCTCCTGCGCCGATTCCCGGCGCAGCGCCTTCACCCCGACCACGCCGCGGGTCACTTCCTCATCCCCTAAAATGAGCGCGAACGGCGCGCCGCTCTTGTCGGCGCGCTTGAACTGCGTCTTGAAGCTGCCGCCCCCCAGGTTGATCTGCAGCCTCAAGGCCGGCCACGCGTCGCGCAATTGCTCCGCGAGCTTGAAGCCCGCGAGCTCGGTGCGCTCCCCGACCAGCACCAGATAAACGTGAGGGCGCGCAGGCGCCGCCGCCAAAGCCTGCTTCTCCAGCAGCATGACGATCCGCTCCTGCCCCATGGCCCAGCCGATTCCGGGTGTCGGCGCGCCGCCCAGCTGCTCGATCAAGCCATCGTAGCGCCCGCCGGCGCACACGGTGCTTTGTGCACCGAGCGCATCGGTGGTCCATTCGAACACCGTACGCGTATAGTAATCGAGCCCGCGGACCAGGCGCGGCTCGATCTGGTAATCGATACCGGCGCTCGCGAGGTGCGCGCACAGTGCCTCGAAGTGCGCCTTCGACTCGGTATCGAGCGCCTCGAGCATCGAGGGCGCGCCGGCGATGAGCCGCTGCATCTCGGGATTTTTGCTGTCGAGAATGCGCAGCGGGTTGCCCTGCAAGCGCCGCCGGCTGTCCTCATCGAGCGCCGCCTGGTGCGCACCGAAATAGGCGGTCAGCTGCTCGCGATAGGCCGCGCGCACCGCGGGCGTGCCGAGCGAATTCACCAGGAGCTTGACGCGCGTCAATCCAAGCCGGTGCAGGAGCCGCGCCGACAGCAGAACGATTTCCGCATCGATGTCCGGCCCCTCGAATCCGAACGCCTCAGCGTCGATCTGGTGGAATTGGCGGTAACGCCCCGCCTGCGGCCGCTCGCGGCGGAACATCGGTCCCATGCACCACACGCGCAAACGCCCCTCGCGCAGCAAGCCGTTCGAGATCATGGCGCGCGCGATTCCCGCCGTCGCCTCGGGGCGCAGCGTGATGTGATCCTCGCCTTGATCGACGAAGCTGAACATCTCCTTCTCGACGATATCGGTGAAGTCGCCGATCGAGCGCTTGAACAGTTGCGTCTGCTCGATGACGGGTACCCGGAACTCCTCGTAGGCGTAGCCCGCGAACACTTCGCGTGTGATTCGCTCCAGGTGCTGCCAGGCCGCGACGTGCGCGGGCAACACATCGTGAACGCCACGCAAAGGCTCGATGATCTTGCCCAAGGAATGCTCCGTTCAGCCGCGCGGTGAAGCGGCGACCGCGGGCGCGCCGTTGTTTGGGTTCGCGCGGGTGTCGCGCCGCAGAACACCGTCGGCACCGGCCTCGAAGCGAGCCACATCGCCGGTGACGAATTGCGGTCCGATCGCCACCGCCCGATCGTTGACTTGAAGCTGGACACCGCTCGCAAAGCCCAAATACACCCGGAAGGGCGCGATGCCGGCGATCGTCTGCACGCTGTTGGCGCGCCCGTTTCCAGCGAATATGCGCTTTCCGGAAAAATCGTAGACATCGACGCGCGAGTCAGCGGAAAAGCTGAGCCGCAGCCGCGCTCGCCCCACGCCCGGAGTGAGGTCGGCCGCCCCGTTCTCGGCGCCCGGCCTCGGCGCAGCCGCGGACAGGGCGGCGGTGTGCATCAGGCCTGCCGCCGCCGGGCTCGCGCTCGGCGCCGGCACCGAGGCCGCTGCCGGGGCAGGGGCGGGGGCCGGCGGCGCATCGACCGCACTCGCGGCCGCGCCTGGGTGAGCGACCGCGGGAGCCGCAGGCGTCTTCGGAGTGGAAGCGACGTGCCAAGGACGCAGCCAGACGACGCCGCCCACCAGCACCGCGGCCACCGCAGCACCGGCGAGCGCACGGCCCGGCAGGCGACCGGTCGGTGCGGGTCGGTCCAGGCGGATGATCGGGGCCGGCGCGGTCACGGCCGGCGGTTTTGCCTCCGCGGCGGGGCCATCCACCGCCGACACGCCCAGGAGACTCGCGTATTTCCTGAGGTGACCCTTCGCGTACACCGCCGGACCGATGCGCTGATAGTCACCAGCCTCGAGCGCCTCGATTACCCACCCGTCGAGGTGCATGTCGTCAGCCATCTTCTGCGCGCTCACGCCGCGCCGCTCTCGCTCGGCCTTCAGCTTGAGTCCCAGCGCCTGGGCAACGTCGCTCATTGATCGAGGCCGGCGCGCAGCATCTGGGCCTGCTGGGAATCGCCGAAGTCGGTCTCGATGCGGCGGCCGTAGGCTGCGGCCGCGGTGTTGTCGCCGAGCTTGCGCTCGGCGCGGAATCCGAGCCAGAGCACTTCCGGGCTCGCCGGATTGACGGCCAAATAGCGCACCACGTAATCGACCGACTGCTTGTATTCGCCGCGCCCGAACGCGAGACTGCCGAGCTCGAACAAGGCCTCCGGCATGTTGGGCTTCACCACCAGCGCGCGGTTGAAATACCGCTCCGCGTCCACCACGTCGCCGGCGCCGCCCATGCAGACGCCCGCGTTGAGCAGCGCCACTTCCGGTGTTTGATAAATCGGATTCTTGGCCACTTCGAGGAACAATTTCTCGCCGTCGGCGGCTTTACCGGTGCGGCACAAAAATCCCGCGTAGCTGTTCTGGATGGACGGATCCTGTTTGCCGAGGCGCGCCGCTGTTGAGAAGGCGCGCTTCGCCTTGGACATCTCGTTGAGTCGTTCGTACACGAGCCCGGCGGTCTCCTGGACGCTTGCATTCTCAGGGGCTTCGCCGAGCGCGCGCTCGATGCGGTCGCGTGCCTGCTGGAGGTTATTGAGCCGCATGTACTCGAGCGCCATCTGCATGTTGGCAACCGCCGCCTGGGCGGGCTCGGGTTTCTTGTGGCGATCGATCGGCTGGTAGACGGGGGGCGACGCCTTGCACGCGGACAGCGCCAAGACCGCCACGCCCACGAGTCCGAGGAACCTTGAGGCGCGCAGGGTCATGGAATCTCCGCCGCCGCGCGCCCCGTCAGCCTGGTGCCGAGCCGTACCTGAGTGCGGTCCTTGACGCGGCCCGCGAGCTGCCCGCATGCCGCATCGATGTCGTCGCCGCGGGTGCGCCGGGTGGTCGCGATGACGCCGTGCTCGTTGAGAATGTCGCGGAATCTCAAGATCACGGCCGCCGGCGAGCAGCGGTAGCGCGTACCCGGAAACGAGTTGAAGGGAATCAGATTGAGCTTGGCCGGATGTCCGCGCAATAGCCGCGCGAGCGCCCTGGCGTGCTCGGGCTTGTCGTTGATCCCGTCGAGCATGACGTACTCGAAGGTCACGCTGCGACCGTTCTGCTTGTCGATGTAGTGCCAGCAGGCTTTGAGCAATTCGTCGATCGGATGCTTGCGGTTGATCGGCACAAGCTCGTTGCGCAACACGTCGTTGGGTGCGTGCAACGAGACCGCGAGCGCGACGTTGCACTCTTCGGCGAGCTTGTAGATCTGCGGCACGAGCCCCGAGGTGCTCAAGGTCACGCGGCGCCTCGACAGATCGTAGCCGTGGTCGTCCAGGAAGACGCGCATCGCCGGCACGACGTTGCGGTAGTTCGCGAGCGGCTCGCCCATCCCCATGAACACGATGTTGGTGATGGCGCGCCCGTCGGGCCGGGTGTCCTTCAGCTCCCGATGCGCAAGCCAGACCTGTCCGACGATCTCGGCCACGGTCAGGTTCCGGTTGAAGCCCTGCTGCGCGGTCGAGCAAAAGGAGCAGTCCAGCGCACAGCCGACCTGACTCGAGATGCACAGCGTTCCGCGGTCCGGCTCAGGGATATACACGGTCTCGATGCCCTGCACCTCGTCCATGCGCAGCATCCACTTGCGCGTCCCGTCGGCGGAGCGCTGCTCGGCGACGATCTGCGGCACGGTGATGGCGGCCACCTCGCCGAGCCGGGCACGGAAGTCCTGGCTCAGATCGCTCATGCCCGAGAAATCGGCCACGCCGCGCCGGTAAATCCATTTCATCAGCTGGCGCGCGCGAAACGGCTTCGCGCTCAGACGCTCGGCGACGAACGTCTCGAGTTCCGCACGCGCCAAGCCGAGCAGGTTTACGGGGTCGCCGACCATTTCGATGCAACGCTCCGAGCAGTACGCCTGAGTACGCTAGCGCGTACGCGGGCAGACCTCAATTTCGCGGAAGAAGTAGGCAATTTCCCGGGCGGCCGTTTCGGGCGCGTCCGAGCCGTGCACGACGTTCTCGTCGATCGTGCTCGCGAGATCCGCGCGGATGGTCCCCGCCGCGGCCTTCTTCGGATCCGTCGCGCCCATGACCTCTCGGTTCTTTGCGATCGCTCCCTCGCCCTCGAGCACTTGCACCAGCACCGGCCCCGATGTCATGAATCTCACCAGGTCCTTGAAGAAGGGCCGCTCGCGGTGCACGGCGTAGAAGCCCTCGGCTTCCTTCTGCGAGAGATGCATCATGCGCGCCGCCACGATGCGCAGATCCGCCTTCTCGAACCGGCGCAGCACCTCCCCGATCAGGTTGCGGCCGACACCGTCCGGTTTGACGATGGAAAGGGTACGCTCAATGGGCATGATGACCTCGGGTTCAATTGCTGGGGTCGGCCGGTCGAGGGCCGACAAAGACCGCGAAGTGTACTGGAGGCGGCCCGGTGAGGCAATCGGGTGAGGCTACCGAAGTGCCTGTATTGCTTGGAAAAAACCGCGACCCGCCGCATGCCGCCGCGGCAAGCCCTCAAGCGCTCAAACGCTGAAGCTTTCCCCGCACCCGCATTCGCCCTTGGCTTTCGGGTTCTGGAACTTGAAGGCCTCGTTGAGTCCCTGTTTCACGAAGTCGACCACGGTCCCGTCGATCAGGGGCAGGCTGGCGGAATCCACCACGACCCTTACGCCGCGCGCCTCGAATACCTGATCGCCCGGATGGATTTCATCGGCGTAGTTGACCACGTAGGCAAAGCCTGAGCAGCCCGTCTTCTTGATGCCGACGCGCAGACCCACGCCCGCTCCGCGCTTCGCAAGATGCGATCTGACCCGATCCGCCGCCGATTCCGTCAACAATATCGCCATATCGTCCTGTCTCTCCTCTTCAAAGGGAATTTCACCAGAAATTACCCCTGCCCCGGGTGCATATACATTACACGCATACCCGCTCGGTGCACGGACCTCCCGCCCACTTTTTGCGCATCTGCTCATGCGCTGTGCAGCGCAAAAAATCGCCCCCACGCGAAACCCAAGCTCAAACATGGGGTTGCGGGCGGCCATACTCAATGCGCGGCCGCCGATGCCGCGGCGCGCATCGCGGCCGCCCAGGCGTCCTCTACGATCAATAGGCGTCCGAGCTTCTCCACCGGTACCTCAAACCGCGCGCGCAGGGCCTGAACGCTCTCGGGGAGAGCCGCCTCCACGCGCCGGCCCACCGCGTGCTCCGCGAGCCAGGCGGCAACCGCGATGACATGCGGACAGCCGAACGCCAAAAAGCGCATCGCCACAATCACGCGCGCCTCAGCCGCCACCTGCATATCGAACTGCACCCAGGTGCCCTCAGCGCGGCTGCCTGCGGCGCCTCTAAAGGTTCCCGGTCCGCTCAAAGTGCCCGGTCCGCTCACAGCGCCCGGCGCGCTCGAAGGGCCGGGTCCGCTCAAAGCGCCGGGTGCGCTCGAAGCGCCGGACGCAGCCGCTTCCTCGAAGTACCGGCGCGTGAGCTCGTTGTACTTCACGCGTCGCCGGTCCGGCGGCCGGCGATCCGGCGCAGCCGTGTTACCGCCCGGGTCACGGCGGCGGCGGCGGCATCGACGTCCGACTCGCGCGTGAAGCGGCCGAAACTGAAGCGCAGGCTGCTCTCGGCCAGCCGGTCGTCGCGGCCGAGCGCGCGGAGCACGTAGGAGGGCTCTTGGCTGGCTGAAGTGCACGCCGAACCCGTCGACACGGCGATCCAAGGGCTCACCGCCGCGAGCAGGCTTTCGCCTTCGACGCCGTCGAATGAGACGTTGAGCAGGTGCGGTACTCCGCGCGCGCCGCCGTTCAGGTACACCCCGCCGAGCGCACGCAACGCCTCCCAGAGCCGCTCCTTCAAGCGCGCCACGCGCTCGAGTTCGGGCTCGAGCGCGGCGCCGGCGAGCGCAAACGCCGCGCCCATGCCGACCGCCTGGTGTGTCGCCAACGTACCCGAGCGCAACGCCCGCTCCTGTCCGCCGCCGTACACGAGCGGCGTGAGATGCACGCCCCGCCGGCGCGAAACCGCCAGCGCACCGGCGCCCTTCGGCCCGTACGCCTTGTGTGCGGACAGCGACATGAGATCGATGCCGAGCGCGCCGAAATCGATCGGGCACTTGCCGACGCTCTGCGCCGCATCGACGTGCAGTCGCGCCCTCCCCGACCGCGTGCAGAGCGCCGCGATCGCCGCGATATCCTGGATGACGCCGGTCTCGTTGTTGACGTGCATGAGCGACACCAGCACGGTCTCGGGGGTGAGCGCCGCCGCCACTTGCGCAGGATCGAGCGCGCCGTCCCGGTCGGGAGCGAGATAGCTGACGCGCCATCCGCGACGCTCGAGCTCGCGGCACGGGTCGAGCACGGATTTGTGCTCGGTGAGCGCCGTGACGATGTGCTGCCCGGCGCCGCGGTAGTAGTGGGCGACGCCGAAGATGGCGAGGTTGTTCGACTCGGTCGCTCCCGAGGTCCAGACGATGTCGGCGGCCTGCGCGCCGACCGCGGCGGCGACCTCGGAGCGCGCGGCCTCCACCAGCTCGCTCGCGCGTTCGCCGTACTCGTGGCTCGTGGAGCCGGGATTGCCGAACGCGCCCCCGAGTGTCAGGCACTCCGCCATGCGCGCGGCGACAGACGGCGCCACGGGCGTGGTGGCGGCGTAGTCGAGGTATACGCTGCCCGTGCTCATTCGCGGCTCCGTCGCAAGCGCCGCCGCCCCTGCACGGCGCTCAGGATGCCGCGCAGGATATTGAGCTCGTTCCGGTCGAGCTGCGCGCGGTTGAACAGCCGCCGCAGCCGCTCCATCAAATAGCCGGTGCGATCCTCGAATTCGATTTCCTCGAGCACCTGCTTGAGATGCGCGTAGAAGCGCTCGACGTCGGCGGACGGCGCGAGCGGCTGCTCGAGCTGCACCTTCGACTGCGGCTGCTCGCGCGCCACGAAGAGCTCGTACGCGAGAAGCTGCACCGACATCGCGAGATTGAGCGAGCAGTACTCGGGATTCGCCGGAATGCGGATCAGCACGTTGCAGAAATCGAGATCCTCGCCGCCGAGGCCGTAGCGCTCGGAGCCGAACAAGAGCGCCGCGCGGGTGTCCGCGCCGAGCGCGACGACGCGCGCGGCCGCCTCGCGCACCGTCATGAATTCCCAGTAATAGGTGCGCGGCCGCGACGTGGTACCCGCGATGAAGGCGCAATCGGCGATCGCTTCCGCCACCGTGTCGACCACGCGCGCGGCGGCGAGAATGTCGTCCGCACCCGCCGCCAGCGCGTTCGATTCCGCATGCGGAAAGGAGCGCGGCCGCACCAGCGTCAGGTCCGCGAGCGCCATGTTCTTCATGGCGCGCGCGACCGATCCGATATTGCCGGGATGACTGGGGTCGATGAGCACCACGCGAACGAGAGCGGTCATGCTCTGCTATTCTAGCGCTCCCTTATGCAGCCACTTCTCAATATCGGCATGCGCGCCGCGCGGCGCGCCGGCGATCTCATCGTGAAGAGCCTCTCGCGTCTCGATTCCTTGAAGATCGACACCAAGGGCCGCAACGACTTCGTCACCGACATCGACCGCAAGGCCGAGGCGGAGATCATCGCCACCGTGCGGCGCAGCCATCCCGATCACGCGTTCCTCGCCGAGGAGAGCGGCGGCACCGGCGAGAGCGAGTACCTGTGGATCATCGACCCGCTCGACGGCACCACGAATTTCCTGCATGGATTTCCGACCTTCGCCGTGTCGATCGCGGTTCAGCACCGCGGCCGGCTGCAGCATGCCGTGGTCTACGATCCCATGCGCCAGGAATTCTTCACCGCGTCGCGCGGCGACGGCGCTCAGCTCGAGGGCAAGAAGATTCGCGTGAGCAGCCAGCGTACGCTGGAAGGCGCCTTGATCTCCACGGGATTTCCCTACCGCATGCAAGCCGCCCACGTCGATGACTATCTCGCCATCTTGAAGGTGGTCATGAATATTGCGGCCGGCGTGCGCCGCCCGGGCGCCGCCTCGCTCGACCTCGCCTACGTGGCGGCCGGCCGGATCGACGGGTTCTGGGAGTTCGGGTTAGCGCCCTGGGACACCGCGGCCGGCACGCTCCTGATCCAGGAAGCGGGCGGACGCGTCGGCACGCCCACAGGAGTCGAGTATGCCCTCGGGCCGAACGTCGTAGCCGGCAATCCCAGGGTATATCAGGCGCTTCTCGAGGCGATCGGTCCGTTGACTCCGGAGGCGTTGCGGGGTTGAGCGAGCCGGAGCGCCGGCCGCGCTCGCCGTGCGGCGTGGGATCAGGTCGTCTCCGGTGAAAATGCAGCCTTGGCGTGGTCCTGCGGGGTGCGCAAGCGGCTGTGCTTATACCCGTAGAACAAGTAAATCAGAATGCCCAGGACGCTCCAGAGCACCAGCCGCAACCACGTTCCGTTGGGCAGCGAGGCGGCCATCCCGGCGCAAAAGAACACGCCCATGAGCGAGGTGAACCAAACCCACTTGACGCGGAAGGGCCGCGGCAATTCAGGCCGGGTGTAGCGCAGTACGAGGACCCCGATACAGACGACGATGAAGGCGATCAGAGTGCCGATCGACACCAGTTCGCCCAGAATTCCGATCGGCAGCATGCCGGCGAGAGTCGCTGCGAGTACGCCCGTGATCAGCGTGGCGATGTGCGGGGTGCGGAACTTCGGATGCACGGCACCGAAGAATTTCGGCAGCAGTCCATCGTGCGACATGGTCAGCCAGATGCGCGCCTGGGGGATGATCATGGTGATGATCACCGATGTGAGTCCGAACAGCGCGCCCCAGATGACCCAGATCGACAGCCAAAGCAATTGGGGGTGCGACTCGAGGGCGACGGCAACCGGTGCCGCGTCGTCGAGCTTCTGGAAAGGCACGAGACCCGTCATCACGCTCGACATGAGGATGTAGAGCACCGTGCAGATGGCGAGACTCCCGAGCATCCCGATCGGCATGCCGCGCTGTGGATCCTTGGCCTCCTGCGCCACCGTGGAGACTCCGTCGAAGCCGATGTAGGCGAAAAAAATGACGGCCGAGGCCTGAAGAATTCCGGTCCAGCCGAACACGCCGAATGTCCCGGTGTTTTTCGGTATGTAGGGGTGCCAGTTCGCGGTGTCCACGTACATCGCGCCGAAACCGATCACCGCGATGACGATACCGACTTTGATCGCGACGATGATCGTATTGACCAGGGCCGATTCCTTGATGCCCTTGTAGCATAGGGCCGTTGCGGCCACGATGATGGCGATCGCCGGCAAGTTCAAAACAGCGCCGGTGAAGTACACCTGATAGCTACCGTCCACGGCATCGAGCGGCGCGGAGCTGAGCGAACTGGGGATGAAATTGATGCCGAAGTGCTCGAGCAATTTGACGAAATAACGGCTCCATCCGACGGCCACCGTGGAACACGCCACCATGTATTCCAGGATGAGGTTCCAACCGACGAACCAGGCGATGAATTCGCCGAGGGTCGCGTAGCTGTAGGCATAAGCGCTGCCGGCCACCGGCACCATCGCCGCAAATTCGGAATAGCACAGGCCCGCGAACATGCAGCCGATGCCGGCGATGACGAAGGAGACGACGATGGCCGGGCCCGCATGCTCCGCCGCCGCCACGCCGGTCAGCACGAAAATGCCGGTGCCGATGATGCCGCCGATGCCGAATGCGATCAGCGCCGGGATGCCGAGAGCCCGCACCAACCCCTCCTCGGAAGCCTCCTTTTTGTACTCCGCAATCGGCTTGGTGGCGAGCATCCCTTTGATATTCATGTCATGAACCCGGCGTTGCCCTTGTTGCTGGCACTCTACACTTTAGCCCCGCCGTCGCAAGCGAATGTTGATCCATTCCACCGCTCCTGAGAAGGCAATCGCAAAATACAAATACCCCTGCGGTATCTCGATGCCTACCGATTCGGCGATGAGCGCGACTCCCACCAGCACCAGAAACGCCAGCGCCAGCGCCTTGAGGGTCGGCCGCCGGTCGATGAAGCGGCCGACTGCGGAGGACACCGCCATCATGATGAACACCGAGACCACGATGGCGGCGATCATGACCTCGATACGCTTCGCGAGGCCGATGGCCGTGAACACCGAATCGACGGAGAAGACGATGTCGATGACGCCGACTTGCACGATGACCATCCAAAACCCGCTCATCAGACCCTTCTTCGGTTCGGGCGCCCGCTCTTGCAGCATGCCGCGGATCTCGAGCGCGCTCTGCACGACGAGGAACGCACCGCCGCCGAACAGCACGAGATCCCGCACCGAAACCTCGGCGCCCTTGAGGATGAGGAGCGGCTTGCGGATACTCGTCATCCACAGAACCGAGGCGAGCAGCGCGATCCGCGTGAGCATCGCGAAGCCCGACCCCAGATAGCGCGCGCTGCGCCGTTGCCGCTGCGGCAATCGATCGACCAGGATCGCGAGAAAGATGATGTTGTCGATGCCGAGGACGATCTCGAGCAGGGCGAGAGTCAGAAAAGAGAGCCAGGCCTGCGGATCGAGCAGCAATTCCATCCGCGGTGAACTAGGGCAGCCCGTCGATCTCTTCTGGCTTGGTGAGCTTGCGCTCCAGCAGATCGTCGGTGCGCAATCCCAGATCGAGCGCGAGCGCCGCGGAGATGTAGATCGAGGAATAAGTGCCCGCGATGATGCCGATGACCAGCGCCGCGGAGAATCCGTGCAGGGTCTCGCCGCCGAAAATCAGCAGGAATACCACGACCAACAACGTCACGAGCTTGGTCATCAACGTACGCGACAGGGTCTGGTTGATGGACTCGTCGATCACCTGCTCGATGGCGAGCTTGCGCGCGTTGCGCGCGCGCTCGCGCACCCGGTCGAACACGATGACGGTGTCGTTCAAGGAATAGCCGATGACCGCGAGGATGGCCGAGATCGCGGTGAGATCGAAAGTGATCTGAGTCGCGGCAAAGAAACCCACTACGCAGATCGGGTCGTGCAGCACCGCGAAGATCGCGCCCAGGGCGAGTTTCGGCGTGAATCGGAACAGCACGTAGAGCAGGATGAGCGCGAGCGTCGCGAACAGCGCGTAGCCGCCCTTGACGAACAGCTCCTGGCCGACCTGGGGACCGACCACCTCCGTGCGCTGCAGCTTCACGCCGGCGTCCACCGACTTGAACACGTCGAGAATCCGCGCCCCGATCTGCTCGCCTTTCACATTGGGATCGGGCGGCAGGCGTACCAGGATGTCGCGCGAGCTGCCGAAGGCCTGTACCTGGGCCGCCGTGACTCCGGCCTTGGCCAGTGCGTCGCGCAGGTGATCGATGTTCGGCGCCTGCGGGAAATTCGTCTCCACCACCACGCCGCCGGTGAAATCGATGCCCAAATTGAGTCCGCGCACGACCACCAGCCCGAGCGATGCCGTGATCAGCAGCGCGGACAGCCCGTACCACACCTTGCGGGTGTTCATGAACGGGAAGCGCGTTACCTTGTGAAAAAACTCCATGAATGACCTCGGATCGAACCCTTATGTCTCAGATCGACAGACGTTCGACCTTGCGCTTGCCGCCGTAAATGACCTGCACCAGCGCCCGGCTTCCCATCAGGGAGGTGAACATGGACGTGGCGATGCCGAGCACCAGCACCACGGCGAAGCCGCGGACCGCTCCGGCGCCGAACAGCCACAGGACGAGTCCCGCGATCAGGGCGGTGACGTTGGAGTCGGCGATGGCCGAGAAGGCGCGGTCGAACCCGGCCGAGATCGCCGCGCGCGGCGACACGCCGTTGCGCAGTTCCTCGCGGATGCGCTCGTAGATCAGGATGTTCGCATCGACCGCCATGCCGACCG
>JBEKVP010000004.1:0-19152 GCA_049513935.1 Steroidobacteraceae bacterium | reverse complement strand
TGTCGCTCCCCTCGACCGAGGCGTTCACGGTCGGAAACTTCTTGAGCGCCTCGACGCAAGCCTTCGCGAAGAACGACATGAACCCGAGCTTAACGCCGTGCTGCTTCTCGAACGCATCCTTGTAGCGCGCGCGCAATTCATTGACCGCCTGCAGGTCCACCTCGTTGAACGAGGTGAGGAGCGCCTGCGTCGCCTGCGCCTGCACCATGCGCTCGGCGATGCGAGCGCGCAGCCGCGTCATCGGCACGCGCTGCTCGGTGCGGGCGCCGCGCGCCGAAGCCGGCACCGCGGCGGGCGCCGGCCTGGCGGCGGGTGGCGGGGCTGCGGCGGCCGGCGGGGCTGCGGCGGGGGGCGGGGCTGCGGCGGGGGGCGGAGCTGGCGCTGCCGCGTCCTTGGACGCGAGGAAATTCACTACGTCCGATTTCGAGACGCGCCCATCGCGGCCCGAGCCCACCAGCGATTTGGGATCGACCTTGTTTTCCTCCGCCACGCGCTTGGCGGCGGGACTCAATTTCGCGGCGCCGTCCGCGCCGGCTGCCGAGGCCATGATGGCGGGCGCGCTCGCACCCGGCACGGCCGCCGACTCCTCGATGATCGCCAGAAGCTGGCCGCTGGTGACGGTCGTTCCGTCGGGGAGCTTGATCTCGGTGATGACCCCAGCGGTCGGAGCCGGGACCTCGAGCACCACCTTGTCCGTCTCCAAGTCGACGAGATTCTCATCTCGCGCGACAGTCTCGCCGGGCTGCTTGTGCCAGGAAACAAGCGTGGCGTCAGCCACCGACTCCGGTAGCTGCGGCACGCGCACTTCGATTGTCATGAACCCGTCCTAGATTGGGCCGTCGGCAGGCGCAACGTTTGCCTGAAAGTCTCTTCGGGCGGTATGCCCTGAAGCGCCGCTTTCACCAGATTCCTCTGCTGCTGCTCGTGCAACGCCGCGATCCCGGTGGCCGGTGCGGCCGCGCCGGCGCGTCCCGCGTAGAGCAGCTCGTCCTTCGGGCCGAGCGGCAATTGCAGGCGATGGCGAATCTGGTACCAGCCGCCCTGATTTTGCGGCTCTTCCTGGCACCAGACGATCTCGTGGGCATTTGCGTACTTGCGCAGGATGGCCTCGTACTCCTCGGAGGGGAACGGATAGAGCTGCTCGAGCCGCACGATGGCGGTCGACTCGATCTTGGCCTCGCGGCGCGCCTTTAGCAGATCGAAATAAACCTTGCCGCTGCACAGCACGATGCGTGTGACCGCGGCGGGATTGATCTCGTCCGTCTCGTCGATCATCGTGCGAAAGCTCCCGCCGGCGAGCTCCTCGAGGCGCGAGACCGAGAGCGGATGCCGCAGCAAGCTCTTCGGCGTCATGATGATGAGGGGCTTGCGCAACGGGCGCAGCATCTGCCGGCGCAGCATGTGGAACATCTGGGCCGGGGTGGACGGGACGCACACCTGGATGTTGTACTCGGCGCAAAGCTGCAAGAAGCGCTCGAGCCGCGCCGAGGAATGCTCCGGCCCTTGACCCTCGTAGCCGTGCGGCAGGAACAGGGTGAGGCCGCACAGCCGTCCCCACTTCGCCTCGCCGGAACTGATGAACTGATCGATGATCACTTGCGCGCCGTTGCAGAAGTCGCCGAACTGCCCTTCCCAGATCGTGAGGCAGTGCGGCTCGGTGGTGGAGAAGCCGTACTCGAAGCCCATCACCGCCTCCTCGGAGAGCACCGAGTCGGTCACCCTGAAGGTCGGCTGGTTGGTCGCGAGGTGCTGGAGCGGGGTGTAGCTGCGCCCGGTGCTCTGGTCGTGCAGAACCGCATGGCGGTGGAAGAAGGTGCCGCGGCCGCTGTCCTGCCCGGTGAGGCGAACGGGATAGCCTTCCTGGATGAGGCTCCCGTACGCGAGATTCTCCGCGCACCCCCAGTCGAGCGCGATCTCGCCCGCCACCATGCGTTCGCGCGCCTGCATGATCGCGAGCACCCGCGGATGCAGGTTCCAATCGGCCGGATAGCTGGTGATCGCTTTGCCGAGCGCCCTCAGCCGGGACAGGTCGACGGCGGTCTTCACCGGCTCGGACCAGTCGGCGTTCAAGTACTGGCTCCAATCGACCGTGTACTTGTTGCCGATGAGACCGAGCGCCGCGCGCGCTTGCGGCTTGCCCTCGTCGAGACCCGCCCGATATTGGTCGATCATCGCCGCTGCCTCGGCCGCGCTGAGCCCGCCCTCGGCCACGAGCTTGTCCGCGTACAGCTGCCGCGCGGTCGGTTTCTTGCGGATGACCTGGTACATGAGCGGTTGAGTCGCCGCCGGCTCGTCCGCCTCGTTGTGGCCGTGGCGGCGGTAGCACACCAGATCGATGACCACATCCTTGTGAAACTTCACTCGATATTCGAGCGCGAATCGAGTCACGAAACACACCGCCTCGGGGTCATCGGCATTCACGTGAAAGATCGGTGCCTCGACCATCTTGGCGACGTCGGAGCAGTAAAGTGTCGAGCGCGCATCGCGCGGATCGGAGGTGGTGAAGCCGACCTGGTTGTTGATGATGACGTGCACCGAGCCGCCGGTGTAGAACCCGCGAGCCTGCGACAGCTGCAGCGTCTCCATGTTGACGCCCTGGCCGGCGAAGGCGGCGTCGCCATGAATCTGCACTGCCAGCACCTTGTTGCCCTCGGCATCGCTGCGCCGTTCCTGGCGCGCGCGAACCGACCCCTCGACCACCGGATTCACGACCTCGAGATGCGAGGGGTTGAACGCGAGCGCGACGTGCACGTTGCCCGAGGCGGTCTTCAAGTCGGCCGAGAATCCCTTGTGGTACTTGACGTCGCCCGAGCCGCGCAGGCTTTGGAGATCGTATTGCCCCTCGAACTCGCTGAACAGATCCTTCGGCGACTTGCCGAGCAGGTTCACCAGCACATTCAAGCGGCCGCGGTGCGCCATGCCGATGATGGTCTCTTCGATGCCGTCTTTGCCCGCCTCCTGCACTAGCTCGTCGAGCAGCGGAATGAGGCTATCGCCGCCCTCGAGCGAGAAACGCTTCTGACCCACGTACTTGGTGTGCAGGTAGCGCTCGAGGCCCTCGGCCGCCGTCAATTGCCAGAGGATGTTTTTCTTTTCCTCGGCGCTGAAGCGGTGCTGGAGGCGCTCCGACTGGAAGTTATCCTGCAGCCACAGCCGCTCTTCGGTGTCCGATACGTGCGCGAACTCGGCGCCGATGGTGTCGCAGTAAATGAATTTGAGCTGCGCCAGGATGTCCTTGAGCTTGCTGCGGGCCGCGATCGACGGGGTGCGGCTGCCGGTGAAGAACTCGCTCTCCATGTCCGCTTCGGTAAGCCCGAAGTATCCCGGGTCGAGGATGTAGGGCTTGGCACGTTGAAGCAGGCCGAGCGGGTCCAGATTGGCGACCAAATGCCCCCGGTTCGCGTAGACCTGGATCAGCCGCGAAACCGCCGCCTGCTTGGCGCTTGCCGCGCCGGTGTCTGCCGGGGCGGGCCGCGCCTCAGCCGGCCGCGCCTCAGCCGGCCGCGCCTCGGCCGGCCGCGGCATGTTGACCGCCGAGTCTCGGATCGGCACGCCTTCGAGCGCGCCGTTCGACTTCAGGCCCGCGAAGTAGCGCGCCCAGCCGGGATCGACGCTTTTCGAATCCTTCAAGTACTGCTGATAGAGCGTCTCGATGAAATCGGCGTTTGCGCCGGACAGGGCCGTGGCGGCCATTGGATCGCCTGATGATTCGCTCATGGGGGGATGAAAACCGTAATTACATCAAGATGATGTGCACGAAATGAAAGCTCGGCGACAAGCGCGAAGTTTAGCCCAATGCGCCACAATATGGAATGTGACGCGCCGCCCGAAATCTACAAGAGGCGGCCGTCCGTGAGCTGCTGGAGCATGCCGATCTCATGACAGATCAGCAAAGCGTATGCCCCGAGAACGCAATACAAGATCACTTCCACCCGCACCAGCCGCATGAAGCGGTAGCGCGCGAGGAACACCATCAGCATCACGCTCACGCCCGTAACCGCCGCCTTGAGAGCGGCGAACACGGTGACATTTCGCCCGACGACCACCGCCATCAAGGGATTCACCTCAATGGCACCTCCTGACATCAGGGTCACTGTCAGAAATGCGTCCGCAACGCTCAAAGTCAAGATGCCGATGGAAACGGCCCACAGATGCGCGCCGTGCCAATCGAGCGCGTGGTACCGCGCATCCTCCGTGCGGCGCGCCGGGCGGCGGCGGCGGGGACGAAAGCTGCCGTAGAGGAGCGACCACCAGACGCGCCGCCGCCGGTCGGGGCGCCTGCGCCGCTCGTCCGACGCGCCGTTCACCGGATGCGCTCCGCCTTGCGCCTCTTGCGGGATCCAATTGCTCATGGCGCCACTATCCCGATCCCGGGGGTCATTCAGCAAGCTCGATGCGTCATAATGAGGCCCCGTTCGAGGGTATTTTTTCGCGGGACGCGAGGCCCTCAGGCGGCGCTCACCATCTGCGCGACGAAATCCGCGACCGGCATCGCCGAAAGCGCCGCGCGGTCGGCGAACAGCTTCTTGATGGCCTCGGTTTGCTTGGGCCCGAAATGCGCCGCGACGCTCGCTTCGAATTTCTTCACGAGCACCGGCATGCCTTCCGCGCGGCGCTTGCGGTGCCCGATGGGGTAATCGACCTGCACGCGGGCGCTCGCGCTCCCGTCCTTGAAGAATACCTGCACGGCATTGCCGATGTAGCGCTTGTCCGCCGCGTAGTATTCCTGCGTGAAAGTTGTGTTCTCCCGCACGTCGGTCTTCGCGCGCAGCGCATCGACGCGTGGATCCTGTGCAACCTCGTCCTCGTAGTCGGCGGCGGTCAGCCGGCCGAACAACAGCGGGATCGCCACCATGTACTGGATGCAGTGATCCCGATCCGCCGGGTTCGCGAGCGGGCCGGTCTTGTCGATGATGCGCACGCCGGGCTCTTGCGTCTCGATCGTCACGCGCTCGATCTGTCCGAGTTTCTCGCGGATTTGCGGATGCAGGGTCATCGCGGCCTCCACCGCCGTCTGGGCGTGGAATTCCGCCGGATAGGAAATCTTGAAGAGCACGTTCTCCATCACGTAGCTGCCGAACGGCTGCGCGAGCGCGAGCGCCTTCGACTTGAACAGCACGTCCTGAAAGCCCCAGGTTTTCGCCGTCAGGGCCGACGGATAACCCATCTCGCCCTTGAGCGCGAAGAGCGCATGACGCACGGCGCGGCTGGTCGCATCGCCCGCCGCCCAGCTCTTGCGCGATCCGGTGTTCGGCGCATGCCGGTAGGTGCGCAGCGCACCGCCGTCGACCCAGGCGTTCGACACCGCGTTGATAATCTGCTCGCGGTTGCCGCCGAGCAGAGCGCTGACCACGGCGGTCGAGGCCACCCGCACCAGGAGCACATGGTCGAGCCCGACGCGGTTGAAGCTGTTCTCGAGCGCGAGCACGCCTTGGATCTCGTGCGCCTTGATCATGCCGGTGAGCACGTCGCGTACGCGGATCGGATTGCCGCTCCGCGACAGGTAGTCCGCGACCGCGAGGATCCCGCCCAGGTTGTCCGAGGGGTGGCCCCACTCGGCCGCGAGCCAGGTGTCGTTGAAATCGAGCCAGCGGATCATGGCTCCGATGTTGAAGGCGGCATTGATCGGATCGAGCTCGTAGGAGGTGCCGGGAACGCGCGCCCCGCCCTTCAAGGTTGCGCCCGGGACCACCGGGCCCATGAGCTTGGTGCACGCCGGGTATTTCAACGCCTGAAATCCGCAGGCGAGAGTGTCCATGAGGCAATAGCCCGCCGTCTCGTAGGCGAGCTCGCTCTTGATCTCGAAGGAAAGCGCGTAGTCCGCGATCGCCGCGAGCAATGCGTCCGGGGCGGGTCGTTCGGCCGACTTGATATCGTGTGACATGGATTCCTTGTTGATTACTTGCGGTCGGCCAGCGGGACGAACTTCTGGTTCTCCGGACCGGTGTAATTCGCGCTCGGCCGGATGATCTTGCCGTCGATGCGCTGCTCGATGATGTGCGCGGCCCAGCCCGAGGTGCGGCTGATGACGAACAGCGGCGTGAACATGGCCGTGGGCACCCCCATCAAGTGGTAGGACACGGCGGAGAACCAATCCAGGTTCGGAAACATGTTCTTGACGCTCTTCATCACGCTCTCGATGCGCTCGGCGATCAGGAAGCTCTTCATGTCGTTCGCCGCCCGCGCCAGCGACCGCGACACCTCCTTGATCACCTGATTGCGCGGGTCGGACACCGTGTACACCGGATGACCGAACCCGATGATGACCTCCTTGTCGCCGACGCGCCGCTTGATATCGGCCTCGGCGGCATCCGGCGAGTCGTACCGATTCTGGATCTCGAAGGCGACCTCGTTGGCGCCGCCGTGCTTCGGTCCGCGCAGCGCACCGATGGCCCCCGTGATGCACGAGTGCATGTCCGAGCCCGTACCGGCGATGACCCGGGCGGTGAACGTCGAGGCGTTGAATTCGTGCTCGGCATATAAATTGAGCGAGGTATGCATGGCTCGCACCCACTGCGCCCTAGGCTTGCGCCCGTGCAGGAGGTGCAGGAAATGCGCGCCAATCGAGTCATCGTCCGTCTCGAGCTCGATGCGCCGCCCGCTCGAGGCGTAATGATGCCAGTAGCACAGCATCGAACCGAGGCAGGCGAGCAGCCGGTCCGCGATGTCGCGCGCCCCTTCGACGGGATGGGCGGGGGCTTCGGGCGCGAGGCAACCGAGCGCCGAGACTCCGGTGCGCAGCACGTCCATCGGATGGCTGGCGGCCGGCAGCTGTTCGAGCACGGTGATCACGGCACGCGGCAGCGTCCGCAGTCCCTTGAGTTTCGCCTTGTACGCCGCGAGCTCCGCCCGGTTCGGCAGCTTCTCGTGCACCAAGAGATGCGCGATCTCCTCGAATTCGCATTCGGTCGCGATGTCGAGAATGTCGTAGCCGCGGTAGTTCAAATCGTTGCCGGTGCGGCCGACGGTGCAAAGCGCGGTGTTGCCGGCGGCCACGCCGGACAGAGCCACGGATTTCTTGGGTTTCGGGCCGGCCGTCGCGTCGTTCATTTCTCTTTTCCCTCGGAAAACAATTGATCCAATTTTGCTTCGTAGGCGTGGTAATCGAGATACTGGTAGAGATCCGTGCGGCTCTGCATCCGGTCGAGCACGTTCTTTTGCGTGCCGTCGCGCCGGATGGCCTGATAGGTGGCGAGGGCGGCCGCGTTCATCGCCCGGTACGCGGAGCAGCAATACAAAACGATATCGACGCCCACCGAGGCGAGCTGATCGCGCGTGTAGAGCGGCGTGTGTCCGAACTCGGTGATGTTGGCGAGGATGGGCACTCGCACCGCATCCTTGAAGCGCCGGTACATCGCCAGATCGGTCATTGCCTCCGGAAACACCATGTCGGCTCCTGCCTCGACGCAGGCCACGGCGCGCTCGAGCGCCTTGTCGATGCCCTCGACCGCCAGCGCGTCGGTGCGGGCCATGATGACGAACTCCCGATCGTAGCGCGCATCCACCGCCGCCTTGATGCGGTCGACCATCTCATCCTTCGACACCACTTCCTTGCCCGGGCGATGGCCGCAGCGCTTCGCTTGCACTTGATCCTCGATGTGCAGACCGGCGGCGCCGAATTTGATGAAGGACTTGACGGTTCGCGCGATGTTGAAGGCCCCGCCCCAGCCGGTATCGGCATCGACGAGCAGCGGCAACGGGCAGGCGTCGGTGATGCGGCGGATGTCGGTCAGCACATCGTCCATGGTGCTGATGCCGAGATCCGGCACGCCCAGGGAGTTCGCCGCGACGCCGCCGCCCGAAAGATACAGCGCCCTGAACCCGCTCGCCGCCGCGAGGCGCGCGCTGAAGGCCGTGATGGCGCCGGCCACTTGCAGGGGCCGCTCCTCCGTAAGCGCTGCGCGCAGCCGAGCGCCGGGTGAGCCGGCCGCCGAAGATGCATTCAATGTCGCCATGTGCGCAAGCTCCCTACCGGGTCAAAACTATAGAGGGTCCGGCGTTTCCGCCCGATGACAAAATCGATCAAACACCGTGAGCGAAATTGCAACACGGTCGGCCGCCGTTCGGCGGCTCGCCGGCGCCGCGCTCGCCTAGCTCTGCTGGCCGCGGCGAAATTCCCCGGGCGATGCGCCGGTCCACTTCTGAAAGGCGCGATGGAACGCGCTGCGCTCGGAAAATCCCAGTTCGAGCGCGATGTCCATGACGCTGCGGTCGGAGTGGCTCAGATAGCTGATTGCAAGATCGCGCCGCAACTGATCCTTGATTCCTTGGTACGTGGCGCCCTCCTCGTGGAGCCGGCGCCGCAGCGTCGCGGAGGTCATATTGAGCTCGGCGGCGAGCGTGTCGAAGTCCGGGACCTCGCCCGGCAGGAGCTGGCGCAACCGGCGGCGGATCCGCGCGCTCACGCTGCTGCCGTTCTTGTACTTCGTCACGATGTTCTCGGGCGCGGTGCGCAGAAACTCCTTGACCGTGCGCTCATCCTGGACGATGGGCAGAGCGAGGTAGCACTCGTCGAACGCGATACGGGTGTGCGGCCGACCGAAGGATAGGTCGCTGCAGTACATCACGCGATACTCATCGCTGTGAGCAGGCTCAGGGTAGCCGAACTCGGCGCGCAGGATCGGAATCCGGCGGCCGACCAGCCAACAGGCCACACCGTGCAACAGCAACAGCAGCACCTCGTGGCCGAACACGCGGCTCGGCCGCCCGTTGCGGCGCTCCTTCAGCACGATGCTCGCCTCACCGCGGCCGCACTCGAGCGCGCCCGAGATGTCGTCGAGGATGAGGCCGTAGAAGCGCAGGCTGCGCTCGAGCGCTCCCCTAAGCGCCCGGCAGCCGAGCACCGAATGGCACAGCATCGCGAAGCTCCCAGACTTCATGCGCCGGGAGTCCTGCCCGAAGAATTCATCGTCCAGGGTCGAGGCCACCAGCCGCCACAGCTTCCCGTAATGCTCCGCGGAGACGCGCGCCTGGGGACTCTCGAGCAGGCTCGGCGAGAGGCCGACGCGGATCAGCAGCGGGTCCGGGTCCAGGTGGCGGGCGCGAACCGCTTCGAGCGCCGCCGCAACGAAGCAGACGGACACCGTTCCCGGCTCCGCCGGCGCGGATCGGGCCTTCTCGCCCGGCCAGAGATCCACCGTGGATGCTTGCATGGTCGCGTTACGCAGTCTCGTCTTCGGAGGTGCCCGTCGGCCCCACATTGGTTCTGTAGTTTACGCGATGCGGACAGCCTAATATATGCCCCGTAACGGCCCGGGCGGGTATGCTCTCGGCCTCCACTTGAAGGGGTATTGCTCATGACCACGAAACCAGCGCTCGTCGCCGATCAGGTGCCAACTGTCAAAATGCTGCTCGACGGCAAGTTCATCGACTCCCAAACCAGCGAGTGGCACGACGTCGTCAACCCGGCCACGCAAGAGGTGCTCGCGCAGGTTCCCTTCGCCACCGACGCCGAGATCGAGGCTGCGGTGGCCTCCGCGAAAGCGGCCTTCAAGACCTGGAAGAACACCCCAATCGCTGCGCGCGCGCGCATCATGCTCAAGCTCCAGGCGCTGGTGCGCGAGCACATGAGCCGCATCGCACAGACGCTTTCCGCCGAGCAGGGCAAGACGCTCGCGGATGCCGAGGGCGATGTGTTCCGCGGGCTCGAGGTCGTGGAACATGCCTGCTCGATCGGCACGCTGCAGCTCGGTGAATTTGCGGAGAACGTCGCGGGCGGGGTGGACACGTACAGCATCCGGCACCCCATCGGCGTTTGCGCCGGCATCTCGCCGTTCAACTTCCCCGCGATGATCCCGCTGTGGATGTTCCCCATGGCCATCGTCTGCGGGAACACCTTCGTGCTCAAGCCCTCGGAGCAGGATCCGATGACGCCGATGCTGCTCGCGGAGCTCGCGCTGCAGGCGGGCGTGCCTCCGGGCGTGCTCAACATCGTTCATGGCGGCAAGCGGGCGGTCGATGCGCTCTGCACGCACCGCGATATCGTGGCCGTCTCCTTCGTGGGCTCGACCGCGGTGGGGACGCACGTCTACAACCTCGCCTCGCAGCACGGAAAACGGGTGCAATGCATGATGGGCGCCAAGAATCATGCCGTGGTCATGCCGGACGCCAACAAGGAGCAGACCCTCAACGCCCTCGTCGGCGCGACTTTCGGCGCGGCGGGCCAGCGCTGCATGGCGACGTCGGTCACGGTCCTCGTGGGCGATGCGCAGAAGTGGATTCCCGACATCATCGCCAAGGCAAAGACGCTCAAGGTCAACGCGGGCACCGAGAAAGGCGCCGATTTGGGACCCGTGGTGTCGAAGAGCGCCAGGAACCGGATCCTCGGATTGATCGACGAGGGCGTCAAAGAAGGCGCGAAGCTCGAGCTCGATGGGCGCGGCATCAAGGTGGCCGGCTACGAGAAAGGCAATTTCATCGGCCCGACGATATTCTCCGCCGTCACGCCGGCCATGAAGATCTATACCACCGAAATCTTTGGGCCGGTGATGACCATCGTCAGCGTGGGAACCCTCGACGATGCGATCTCCTTGGTCAACGACAATCCATTCGGCAACGGCACGGGCATCTTCACGCAAAGCGGCGCCGCCGCGCGCAAGTTCCAGAACGAGATCGACGTCGGCCAGGTGGGCATCAATGTACCGATTCCGGTGCCGGTCCCGTTCTTCAGCTTCACCGGCTCGCGCGGCTCGAAGCTCGGCGATCTCGGCCCGTACGGCAAGCAGGCCGTGCAGTTCTACACCCAGACCAAGACCATCACCTCGCGCTGGTTCGAGGACGGGAGCGTTTCCTCGGGAGTGAACACCACCATCAGCTTGAAATGAGGATCGATCGGACGCGCGCGGTCATCACCGGCGGCGCCTCCGGATTGGGGCGCGCCGTCGCGCAGCGCATCGTCGGCAAGGGCGGGCGCGCCGCGCTGCTCGACTTGCAGGAGGCGGCCGGCCAATCTGCCGCGCGCGAGATCGGCGCATCCTTCTTCCAGTGCGATGTGGGCGTCGAATCGCAGGTGACCGCCGCCATGGAGGCCGCCCGGCAGGCGATGCAGGGGTTGAATCTTCTGGTCAACTGCGCGGGGGTGTTGGGCGCGGGCAAGCTCCTCGGCAAAGACGGGCCGATGGCCGGCGAGTTCTTCGAGCGCGTGGTGCGGGTGAATCTCATCGGCACGTTCCTCTGCGACCGGACCGCCGCGGCGCACATGCGCGACAACGCGCCCAACGAGGACGGCGAGCGCGGCGTTCTCATTCACACCGCCTCGATCGCTGCCTTCGAGGGCCAGATCGGCCAGGTGGCCTATGCGGCGACCAAGGCCGCGATCGTCGGGATGACGCTGCCGATCTCGCGCGAGCTCGCTTCGCTCGGCATTCGCTGCGTGACTATCGCCCCGGGAATCTTCATGACCCCGATGATGGCGGGCCTGTCGAAGGAGGCCCAAGACTCACTGGGCCGTCAGGTCCCGTTCCCGCCGCGTCTCGGAAGGCCCGAGGAATTCGCGCAGCTGGTCGAGTCGATCGTCGAGATACCGACACTGAATGGCGAGGTCATCCGCCTGGATGGCGCGATCCGCATGCAGCCGCGCTAGATCCCTCCGGCATGCCGCGCCGACCAGTCCCGCACCACCGCGTGAATCGCCTGAAGTCCGTCGGTGAGCGCGGCCGGACCCGGCTGCAGGATCAGCGGCGATTTGATCTCGTGGAGTTCGCCGTCGCGCACCGCAGGCACTTGATCCCAGCCCGCGCGAGCGGCCACCCGATTGGGACGAAAGCGCTTGCCGCACCATGAGCCGAGGATGATGTCCGGTGCTCGGCGCGGCACCTCGCCCGGGTCGGCGAGGATGCGGTCCTTCGCGAGCGAGCACGCGGCGCGCTCGGGAAACACATCGTCTCCGCCGGCGATCCCGATGAGCTCGCTCACCCAGCGGATGCCGCTGATCATGGGCTCGTCCCATTCCTCGAAATACACCCGCGGCCGCCGCGCCAAGGCGCACGCGCCCGAGCGCACTGATTCGACCCGCCGCTCGAGCTCGAGCGCGTAGCGCTCCGCCCGCTCGCCGGCTCCAACCAGCGCCCCAAGCCTCCTCACGTAGCCCAGGATTCCCGCCACCGAGCGATGATTGCTGATCCAGACCTCCACGCCCGCTTTGATCAGCGCTCGGGCTATGTCCGCCTGAATGTCGGAGAATCCCACGGCAAGATCCGGCTCGAGCGCCAGAATGCGGTCCACCTTGGCGCTTAAGAACGCCGAGACCTTGGGTTTCTCGCGCCGCGCCCGCGCCGGACGCACGGTGAAGCCGGAGATGCCGACGATTCGATCCTGCTCGCCGAGCGCGTAGAGCACCTCGGTGGGCTCCTCGGTGAGACAGACGATGCGGTGCGGGTAGCGCCGATCCATCTTGGGCTCTAGAGCGCCGCCTCCGCGAGCGCGCCGGCCGCGCCCTCGATGATTGCGTGGGCAAGGCCGGGCGCTTTCGCGAGCACGTGGTGCACATAGAATCGCGCGGTCTCGATCTTCGACCGATAGAACGCTGCGGGCAACGCCGAGCCGCCGGCCGGGCTCGCGCCGGCCCCTGCGCCGGCCTCTGCGCCGGCCGCGAGACGCTGCTCTGCGATGAGCGCCGAGCGCAACAGCAGCCAGGCGCCGGACACCACGCCGAAAAGCTCGAGCAAGGGGACGGCGCCGACCGAGACGCTGCGCACGTCGGCGGTGTAATTCGAAACGACATAACGCACGGCGCGCTCGAGCGCGTCGATCGCCGCCGCGTAAACCACGGCCGCCCCGGGCAGGCCCCTGGATTTGGCCAAAGCGCCGCCGAGCGCGCGCATCTCCTGAATTGCCGCCGCGGCGGCGCGGCCGCCGTCGCGCGCGAGCTTGCGCCCGATCAGGTCATTCGCCTGAATGCCCGTGGTGCCCTCGTAGATCGGTGTGATGCGCGCATCGCGCAACAGCTGCGCCGCTCCCGTCTCTTCGATGAATCCCATACCGCCGTGGACCTGGATTCCGATCGAGGCGAGCTCCACGGAGTTCTCCGTGCACCAGCCCTTGACCACGGGGATCATGAGATCCGCAAACGCCTGGTGGGCCCGGCGCTGATCGGTGTCGGGATGCAGGCGCGCGGCGTCCAAGGACACGCCGACCACGACGGCGAGCGCGCGCATCGCCTCGGTCTTTGATTTCATCAGCATGAGCATGCGGCGCACATCCGGGTGGTGCACGATGGACACGCGCACCTTGGAGCCTTCGGCCGTGCCCTGGATGCGCTCGTTCGCGAACTGCAGCGCGGCCTGGAAGGCGCGCTGCGACAGGCCGACGCCCTCGAGACCCACGGCGAACCGCGCGGCGTTCATCATGACGAACATGTATTCGAGCCCGCGGTTCTCCTCGCCGACGAGCTCGCCGATGGCGCCGCCGTTTTGTCCGTAAGCGAGCACGCAGGTCGGGCTGCCGTGAATTCCGAGCTTGTGCTCGACCGACGCGCATCGGACATCGTTGCGCTCGCCGAGGGATCCGTCGGGGTTCACCATGAACTTCGGAACCAGGAACAGCGACATGCCCTTCACGCCTTCCGGCGCGTTGGGCGTGCGCGCGAGCACCATGTGAACGATATTCTCGGTGAGGTCGTGCTCGCCGTAGGTGATGAAGATCTTCTGGCCCTCGATCTTGTAGCGCCCGCCGCCGAGAGGTTCGGCGCGCGTGCGTACCGCGGCGAGGTCCGAGCCCGCCTGGGGTTCGGTGAGGTTCATCGTCCCGGTCCATTCGCCCGAGACCATCTTCGGCAGGTAGGTCTGCTTCTGCCGCTCCGAGCCGTTGAGCTCGATCGCCTCGATCGCGCCTCGCGTCAGCATCGGACAGAGCGTGAAGGCCATGTTCGCGCCGTTCCACATCTCCTCGACCAGCGCCGAAAGTGCGCGCGGAAGGTTCTGACCGCCGAATTCCCGTGAGCAGGAGAGCGCACTCCAGCCGCCGGAGACGAATTGGCCGTAGGCTAGCTTCCACCCGGCCGCGGTACTGACCTCGGTGTCGTGCCAGCGAACGCCCTGCTCGTCCCCGCGCCGGTTGAGCGGTGACAGCACGCCGCCCGCGAATTTGGCGGCCTCCTCGAGCACCGCCTCGGCAAGCTCGAGCGAGGCATCCTCGAACCCTGGCAGCCGCGACAGGAGCTCATGGTCGACCAATTCCCGCAGCACGAACTGCATGTCCGTGAACGGCGCCTTGTATTCTTGCATCGTTGCCAGCCCTCGAGTGCGCCCAAGCGCGAGTTTACCGCGCGTGAGCGCGCGCTAGTTGTAGCGATAGAACCCTTGTCCGCTCTTGCGCCCGAGGAGACCTGCCGCGACCATTTCGCGCAGCAGCGGCGCCGGCCGGTACTTCGGGTCTCCATAGTCGCGCTGGAAGACCTCCATGACCGAAAGCAAGGTATCCAGGCCGACGAGATCGGCGAGCGCAAGCGGCCCGATCGGGTGGTTGCAGCCGAGCTTCATGCCTTCGTCGATGTCGGCGGCGCTTGCAACGCCGTCCTGCAAGGCGAAGATCGCCTCGTTGATCATGGGGCACAGTACGCGGTTGACCGCGAAGCCGGGAGAGTTCTTCACGTTGATGGCGGTCTTGCCGATGCGCCGGATGAACTCGGCGGCGCGCACCTGCGTCGCGTCGCTCGTCAAGAGCCCGCGGATCAGCTCCACCAGCGCCATGAGCGGAACGGGGTTGAAGAAATGCATGCCGATGAAGCGCTCGGGGTGCGCCGTGGCGGCAGCGAGCGCCGTGATCGAGATCGACGAGGTATTGCTGGCGAGCACCGCCTCGTGGCGCAGGATCTGGTCGGCCTGCGTCATGATGCGCCGTTTGATGTCGAGATTCTCGGTTGCCGCCTCGATGACGAGATCCATGGGCTCGAGCGCCGCGTAATGCGTCGTACCGTGGATCCGGCCGAGCGCCGCCGTGCGGGCGGCGGCCGTGAGCTTCTCCTTTTTCACCAGCCGCTCGAGACTCGATGCGACCGTCTCGAGGCCGCGCTCCACGGCTCCATCGGATACGTCCACCATGACCACGTCGCAGCCTGCGACCGCGCTCACCTGGGCTATGCCGTTTCCCATGAGGCCCGCGCCGATGACTCCGATTTTCGACAAGCTCATTCATGTCTCCTTTGCTGAAGGCCGCCGCCTGAATCGGCGGCGGATCACATGTTGCGCCGGTAGCGTCCGCCGACTTCGTAGAGGGTCCGGGTAATCTGCCCGAGCGAGCAGCTGCGCACCGCATCCATCAGCACTTCGAACGTGTTGCCGTTCGCGATCACGGTGCGGCGCAGGTGCTCGAGCGCCGCGGGCGCACCGGCGGCGTTTCGCTCCTGGAACTCTCCGAGCCTCCTGAGCTGCGATTGCTTCTCCACCTCGCTCGAGCGCGCGAGCTCGATCGTCTCCGGCATGGCATCCCCGTGCGGGTTGCGGAAGGTGTTCACCCCGATGATCGGATATGAACCATCGTGCTTCTTGCGCTCGTAGTACAGCGACTCGTCCTGGATCTTGCCGCGCTGATACCCGGTCTCCATGGCACCGAGCACGCCGCCGCGGGCGGCAATCGCGTCGAACTCCTTGAGCACGGCCTCCTCGACCAGGTCGGTCAGCTCATCGATGATGAAGCTGCCCTGATTGGGATTCTCGTTCTTGGCCAGGCCCCACTCGCGGTTGATGATGAGCTGGATCGCCATCGCGCGGCGCACGCTGTCCTCGGTGGGCGTGGTGATCGCCTCGTCGTAGGCGTTGGTGTGCAGGCTGTTGCAGTTATCGTAGATCGCGCACAGGGCCTGAAGCGAGGTGCGGATGTCGTTGAACGCCATCTCCTGCGCGTGCAGCGAGCGACCCGAGGTCTGCACGTGGTACTTGAGCTTCTGGCTGCGCTCGTTCGCGCCGTACTTGTTCTTCATCGCCACCGCCCAGATGCGGCGCGCCACGCGGCCGATCACGGAGTACTCCGGATCCATGCCGTTCGAGAAGAAGAACGAGAGGTTCGAGGCGAAATCGTCGATGTGCATGCCGCGCGCGAGGTACGACTCGACGAACGTGAAGCCGTTCGCGAGCGTGAAGGCGAGCTGCGAGATCGGGTTCGCGCCGGCTTCCGCGATGTGATAGCCCGAGATCGACACCGAGTAGAAATTCTGCACCTTGTGGTGCACGAAATACTCCTGGATGTCGCCCATCATCTTGAGCGCGAACTCGGTCGAGAAGATGCAGGTGTTCTGTCCCTGGTCCTCCTTGAGGATATCCGCTTGCACCGTGCCCCGCACCATGGAGAGCGTCCACGCCCTGATCTTGTGGTACTCATCCTCGGTGGCCTCGCGGCCGTTCTGCTCGCGGAATTTGTCGAGCTGCTGATCGAGGGCCGTGTTCATGAACATGGCGAGAATGATCGGCGCGGGCCCGTTGATGGTCATGGACACGGACGTCGAGGGCGAGCACAGGTCGAAGCCGGAATACAGCACCTTCATGTCGTCGAGAGTCGCGATCGATACGCCCGAATTGCCGACCTTGCCGTAAATGTCCGGGCGCGGATCCGGGTCCGCGCCGTAGAGCGTCACCGAATCGAACGCCGTCGACAGCCGGTGCGCCGGCATGCCCTCGGAGACGCGCTTGAAGCGCTGATTGGTCCGAAAGGCATCGCCCTCGCCGGCGAACATGCGCGTCGGATCCTCTCCCTCGCGCTTGAATGCGAACACGCCCGCCGTGAACGGGAACGAGCCGGGCACGTTCTCTTTCAGCAGGAAGCGCAGCACCTCGCCCTCATCCTCGAAGCGCGGCAGCGACACCTTGCGCACCTTGGTGCCGGAGAGCGACTCGTAATTCAACTGCGTGCGTATCTCCTTGTCGCGGATCTTGACCACGTACTCATCCTGCGAGTACAGCTCGAGCGTCTTCGGCCACTGCTCGAGGAGCTTGGCCGAGGCCGGCGTGAGCTCGCTGCCCTTCATCCCGATAAGCCCGTCGAAATCCCCGGCAGGCTTGCCCGAAGCCTCGAACAGCGCCTTCGAGGTCTTGAGCGACTGGCGCTCGCGGGCGATGCGCGCCTGGGCGCCGACGTGCCGGTGGTAATCGCGCACCGTCCCGGCGATCTCGGCCAGGTAGCGCACCCGTTCCGGCGGCACGATGGCGCTCCCCAAGGACGATGACCTGACTTCGCTCTTCGGAAGCTTGCCGGGCTTGAGCTTGAGTCCGTGCTCCTTCAGGCGCTCCGCGACGGCCTGATAGAGCGCCGTCACACCGTCGTCGTTGAAACGCGATGCCATCGTGCCGAATACCGGCATGGAATCGGGCGCTTGCTGGAATTGCCCGTGGTTGCGCTGATATTGCTTGCGCACATCGCGCAGCGCATCTTGCGCGCCCTTGCGGTCGAATTTGTTGATGGCCACGAAATCGGCGAAGTCGAGCATGTCGATCTTCTCGAGCTGCGAGGCCGCGCCGAACTCCGGCGTCATGACGTAAAGCGAGGCGTCGGCGAGCGGCACGATGCCCGATCCGCCCTGGCCGATTCCCGAGGTCTCGACGATCACCAGGTCGAAGCCGGAGAGCTTGCAGCACGCCAGCACCTCGGGAAGCGCCGCGGAGAGCTCCGTGCCCGTATCGCGGGTCGCGAGCGAGCGCATGAAGATCTGGTCCGATTCGATGGCATTCATGCGGATGCGGTCGCCGAGCAAGGCGCCGCCCGTGCGCTTGCGCGACGGGTCGATGGATATGACACCCACCCGCACGCGGTCGTCCTGGTCGAGGCGCAGCCGCAGGATCAACTCATCGGTCAGCGAGGACTTGCCCGCGCCGCCCGTGCCGGTGATTCCGAGTACCGGGGTCTTGATGCCGGCCGCCGCCTGCAAGAGCGACTGGCGGGCGCGCGCGCCGTAGGCGCGATTCTCGACGGCGGTGATGATCCGGGCGAGCTTGCGGCGGTCGCCGGAGCGAAGCGCCTCGAGCGCGTCACCCTCGGCCGGGGCGAGCCCGGACATGTCGTAGTCGCACAGGCGCACCACTTCGTCGATCATCCCCTGCAGGCCCATGGTGGCGCCGTCTTGCGGGGAATACAGGCGCGTCACGCCGTAGGCCATGAGCTCGCGGATCTCGGCCGGCACGATCACGCCGCCGCCGCCGCCGAACACCTTGATGTTCTCCCCGCCGTTCTGGCGCAACAGGTCGATCATGTATTTGAAGAACTCGACGTGCCCACCCTGATAGGAGGTGATGGCCACGCCCTGCACGTCCTCCTGCAAAGCGGCGTTCACGATCTCCTGGACCGAACGGTTGTGGCCGAGATGAATCACCTCGGCGCCCGAGGCCTGCAGGATGCGCCGCATGATGTTGACCGAGGCATCGTGACCGTCGAAGAGCGAGGTGGCGGTGACGAACCGCACCTTGTTCTTCGGCGCGTACGGGGCTGACTTTGCGGCGATGGAGACGGCGTTCATGGGATCGGCTCCTCTATTTCAGGGTTTCGAGCGGGCTGCGGCGGCGCGGCGCGAGCGGCGCGGCAGGGATCCGACCGGTGCCGCCGCGCGAGCCGCGTCGGTCCGAGGGGTCAGCCCGTCGTTGAAGATACGGACAAAGGCCTCGGCGATCTCGGCGGCCGTCATCGACTGATTCTCGCGATACCAGTGCGCGATCCAGTTGAGGGCGCCAGCCAGCGCGAAAGCGGTCATCTTGGGGTCCGGAGTGTTGATCGAGCCGTCGTGAGCCCCCTCGTCGAGGAGCCGGCGAATGCTCTGGTCGATCTCGGATTTGAGCTGCTTGATGCGCGCCATCGACTCGGGCGCGAGGCCGAGATCTTCCGCCCGCACCATGCATCCGCCGAACTCCGAGGCGATCGCTTGCGCGTAGTGGCGGATGATCTCGTTGAGCCGCTCGCGGGCCGAGACGCCCGGAGCGCGCGGCCGGCGAAACGGCTCGAGAACCCGCTCGAGCCCGGTCAAAATACACTCGAGCAGGAGCTGTTCCTTGTTCGCGACGTAGTAATAGATGGTGGGCTTGGTGACGTTCAAGGCCGCGGCGATCTCGTCGATCGAGGTGTTGTGGTAGCCGCGGGCGTTGAACGCGCGGGCGGCGGCGCGGATGACCGCCTCGCGCTTCACGTCGCGGTTGTGCTGCGTCGCCCGGCGCACGGGCCAGGGCGAGGCACCGTCCG
>JBEKVP010000003.1:0-19178 GCA_049513935.1 Steroidobacteraceae bacterium | reverse complement strand
CTTGGCTGGGGTGGAAGGATTCGAACCTCCGAATGGCGGGATCAAAACCCGCTGCCTTACCACTTGGCGACACCCCAACTTGATCATCTAGACGGCGCCAACCCCTTCAAGCCGTCAGCCTCGAAAGCAAGGGCGACGCATTCAGTCCGCGGGCCAAAAAGCCCTCGCACCCCGCCGGCAACTGCGCCAGGATGCCGCGCGAAGGCGCAGGCTCGCACGCTATGAAAATGCACGCTCCCGTCCCGGTGAGGCGCACTGCGCCGAACGACGACAGCCAATCGATCGCGCTCGCCACCTCGGGATATCGGCGCCGCACCACTGCGAGGCAATCGTTACGACCGCCGGACGCCAGAAAACCGTGAATTGTGATGGCCGCAGAATTCCTTGTCAATTCAGGGTCCTGGAACACGTCCTTGGTGCTCACAAAGACATTTGGCTTGATAATCAAATAGTTAACCTCGGGGGGCGCCAGCGGCGGGTAAAGTGGGGTCAGGCGCTCGCCCACCCCCTCCGCAAAGGCTGCATGGCCACCGAGGAACACCGGCACGTCCGCCCCCAGTTTGAGCCCTATTGCCGCGAGTTCCTTGGGAGGCAGGTGAACCCCCCAAAGCTGATTGAGGACCCGAAGGCAGGTGGCCGCGTCGGAGCTTCCGCCGCCGAGTCCGGCGCCCATGGGAATGCGCTTGCGCACGCTGATATCGGCGCCCAGGGCCGAGCCGGTCGCGGCCTTGAGCGCGAGGGCCGCACGGACGCAAAGGTCGGCCTCCGGCGCGACGCCTTCGGCGCCCGCACCCCGCCTGATCTGTCCGTCGAAGCGCACCTCGATGGCGATGTCGTCGCACAGATCGATGAACTGGAAGCAGGTCTGCAGCTCGTGGTAGCCGTCGGGCCTACGCCCCAAGATGTGCAAAAACAAGTTGAGCTTCGCTGGCGCGGGCCAGGTCTGCGTCACTTCGGCCCCTCCCAGCGATCGACCGCGATGCGCACGCGCGCATCCGCGCGGGTCAACACCAGCCGCTTCGGCAGCAAGTCGCCGTTGCCGGCCATGTAGTCGGCATAGTCGATGCTCCAGCCCGCCTGCGAGAGATGCGCTGCGCGGTCCTGCGCGTTGCGCGTGAGCTCGAAGGGTGTGTTCGGATCCGGAATTCCCAGCAACCAATAGCGCAGATTGTCGAGCGGCAGCGCGAAGCCCAGGCGGTCTTGAAGCTGTGCGACGACCGCAGCGCTCGGTGGCGCGCCGTTGAGGGAGAGCCCCGCCGGCGTGACCTTGATCATGAGGGCGCCTACGCCTAAGGGACCGGCGAGGTGCAGCTCGCTGTCGGTGCCGGTTTGCCGCCAATTGAGGCTCGCCTGCCAGCCCTGCTGCCCCAGTGCGACCGCCGCGCGCCCATCGAGATCCCAGCGCGTCGCCTGCTCGAGATCCTTGCGCCGCTCGTCCCAGGACACGGCCGCGGCGGTCGGCGGCCGGGTCTCGGGATGGAACGTGGCGCAGCCGGCAATGACGGCACCGCTCGCCACGAGGAGGATCAGTCGCCGCATGAGCTCACTCGGCCGCGTGCAAACGGCGGCGCGTGGCATTGAGCACGCGGTTATCGGAATCCGCTGCGCTCGCCTCGGTCCAGATCTTTTGGGCATCGGCGCGCCGTCCGAGCTGCCACAACACCTCGCCCAAATGCGCGCCGATATCGGCGCCGCGATCGTCCGCATAGGCGGCGGAAAGATAAGGCAGAGCCTGGTCGCCGTGGCCCTGTCGGTACAGCACCCAGCCCAGGCTGTCGAGTATCGCCGCATTCTTCGGCGCGGCGGCGTAGGCGCGCTCGATGAGCGAACGCGCGCGCGCGAGCTCGAGGTTGTGATCGGCGAGCGTGTAGCCGTAGGCGTTCATCGCGGCGGGGTCGTCCGGACGCGCCTTGAGCACGTCTTTGAGCTCGCGCAAAGCGGCCTTGACGCGGCCCTGCTCCTCGTAGGTCGTAGCGATGGCATAGCGGATATCGACGTTGTCGGGATATTCGGCGATGCCGCGATCCAGCACCGCGATCGCTTCTTGGGCATCGCCCGTGTCGGCATAGATCCGCGCCCGCGCCGCGAGCACCTCGGGGGCGCGTTGCGGCTCGTCGTCGAGCAGATGATCGAGCAACTCCTGCGCCGCGGGAGCCGCGCCGTGGGCCTGAAGGATGTTGCTCGCCCGCAAAAGTGCGGCGACCGAGTTGTCGCCGCCTTGCACCTGCGCATACAGGCGCAGCGCCTTCTCCAGGTCGCCGCGCCGCTCCGCGATCAAGCCCAGGTAATAAAAGGAGTCGTCCAGAAATTTGCCCGTTGCGAGCAGATCCGTGAAGCGCCGGGCGGCCGCGTCGAGCTTGTTCTCTTGAAACTCGACGAGCCCCAGGAGGCGCAGCGCCACCGGCGCGATGTCCGCCTGGCTCACGAGCGAATCGAGCTCGGCAATGGCCGCCTCGTTCTGTTGCGCGGCCAGGAGCAAGAGCGCGTAGTCGAGCAGATTGGCGGGCGTCGTCTCGCGCTCTGCGAGCGCCTCAGACTCGGCGAGCGGCCCGCCGGAATCGCCCGATAAAATCCGGGCCCGCCACAATCCCACCGTGATCTCGCGGCGTGCGTCGTCGGGAGGACCCGCGGCCAGATTGAGCGCCGCGGTGAAGCTGCGCACGGCGGCGGCCGGATCGTCGGCACGCATGGCCGCAAAGCCCTGCAACCGCAAAGCCGCCTCGGACTCGGGAAAGGAAGCCGCGAGCCGATCCGCCAGCTGGCGCGCGCCGAACACGTTGCCGGCGCTCGCGAGCTCGGTCTCGAGATCCGCGAATTCCGCGTCGGCGCCGCGCGGAGACGTGCGGAGCACGATGCGATACTCGTCGGCGGACTTAAGGATCCTTTGCATCGTGAGCGCCGCGCGCGCCGCGGCCCGGTGCGCGTCCACCGAACCGGGATCGAGGCTGATCCAGCGCGCCGCCACGGCCGCGGTCAGCGAGGGTTGCAAGGTCTCCGCAGTGACTTCGCTCGCGCGTGACAGAAGCGCGAGGTCGGTTCCACCCGTAGCGGCGGCCGTGTACTGAAGCGCCGCGACGCGCGGCTCGCGCCGCGCGAGCGCGATCTCGCCCGTCACCGTGTAGAACACCTGCGGAGCAGCGATGCCGTCGGTCGAGGCGCGGGGGCCGACGCATCCGCCGCACGCGATCAGCCCGAGTCCCAAAGCCGTATTTGCCAGGCGTGATTTCGAGAACACGTCCTCACTATAGCCAAACGGATGCGTTCATGCCCCAGATTCCCGCTTGATCTAGCGGGGTTTCTTCACGAGAATCTGACGCTTACGAAGCAAAGCGATTCAATGACAATCAACGTCCTCGGCCTTAACCATAAGACCGCGCCGGTGGCACTGCGCGAGAAGGTGGCGTTCGGGGAGGATCGCCTGGTCGCCGCGCTGCACATGCTCAAGCAGCAGGACGGGGTGGCCGAGGCGGTCATTCTGTCAACCTGCAACCGCACCGAGCTTTACTGGTCGGGCAGCGCGAGCGCGACCAACCTGTCCGAGTGGCTCGAACGCCATCACGGTAACAATCTCGATCTCGCCGCAAGCCTGTACGTCCTAAAGGATCGCCCCGCCGTCCAGCACGCTTTCAATGTCGCCTCGGGGCTCGATTCCATGGTGCTTGGCGAAGCCCAGATTCTGGGTCAACTGAAGGATGCGTACCGCATCGCACACGAGGCGGGCAGCACGGGGCCCTGGCTCAACAAGTTGTTCCAAGCCGCGTTTTCCGCCGCGAAGCGCGTGCGCTCGGAGACCGAGATCGGCGCGAACGCGGTCTCCCTGGCCTCGGCGGCGGTGAGTCTTGCGCGGCGCATGTATGCGGATCTCTCCGCCAAGACGGCCCTCATGATCGGTGCGGGCGAGATGATCGACCTCGCCGCCCGACATTTCGCCTCCGCAGGCGTCAAGCGCATGGTGATCGCCAACCGCACTCTGACCCGGGCTCAGCTCCTTGCCACCGAGGTCAAGGCCTACGCGGTCGACTTGAGCGCCCTCGACAAGGAGCTCGCGCAGGCCGACATCGTCGTGAGCTGCACGGCAAGCCCGACGCCTCTCATCACGAAAAGCGCGGCCGCGGCGGCCGTGCGCGCTCGGCGCCATCGCCCCATTTTCATGGTCGATCTGGCCGTGCCGCGCGACATCGATCCGGCGGTTGCGGCGCTTTCGGACATCTATGTGTTCTCGATCGATGACCTGCGGCAGCTGGTCGAGGAGAACTTGCAACAGCGGCAGGTCGCGGCCGGCGGCGCTCGGCTGCTGCTCGAGGAGGAAGTGGCGCGCTTTCTGGCCGAGTCGCGCGCGCACGATGCGGGGCCCGCAATCCGGGCACTGCGCCTGCAGGCCGAGGGCATCCGGCAGCAAACCGTGGAGCAGGCCCGGCGCATGCTCGCCGCGGGCAAGTCGGTCGAGGATGTCATGGATTATCTCGCCAATACGCTCACCAATCGGCTGCTGCACGCTCCGACGCAAGCCCTGCGTCAGGCGTCGGAGTCGACCGATCCGACTCTCGCCCAGGTGCTCATGCGGCTCTTGGTGGAAGAACGCGACCGGAATTGACCCTGAAGGCCGCTATAATTCGCGGTCATGAAGGATTCCATCCGGCGCAAGCTCGAGAAGCTCGATGAGAGGCATGAGGAGATCGGCCGCCTACTGTCCGATCCAGCCGTCATTGGGCGCCAAAATCAGTTCCGCGACCTGTCGATGGAATACGCGCGCTTGGGCCCGCTCGTCGAACGCTATCGAGGCTACGTCGCGCTCGAGGGCGACGCCGCCACCGCGCGCGAGCTCGGCATGGACGATGAGCTCAGGGAGCTCGCTCCGCGCATCGACGCCGAGGAGCTCGCCCTGCAGAGGCTCCTCGTCCCCAAGGACCCGCATGATGAGAGCAACATCTTCCTCGAGATTCGCGCCGGCACCGGCGGCGACGAGGCCGCCCTGTTCGCCGGCGATCTGTTCCGAATGTACGCGAAGTATGCGGAGTCGAAGCGCTGGGAGGTCGAGGTCTTGAGCGAGAGTCCGGGCGAGCACGGCGGCTACAAGGAGATCATCAGCCGCATCATCGGACGCGGCGCATTCTCGCTCCTCAAATTCGAGTCGGGCACGCATCGCGTGCAGCGCGTGCCCGCCACCGAGGCGCAGGGACGCATCCATACCTCGGCGTGCACCGTCGCCATCCTGCCCGAACTGGAAGAGGTCGAGGCCGTGGAGTTGAATCCGGCGGATCTGCGCATCGATACGTATCGCTCCTCGGGGGCCGGCGGACAGCACGTCAATAAGACCGATTCGGCCATTCGCATCACCCATTTGCCGACGGGCATCGTGGTCGAATGCCAGGACGAGCGTTCGCAGCACAAGAACCGATCGCGTGCGCTCTCGCTCCTCAGGGCGCGGCTCCTCGCCGGCGAGCGGGAAAAACAGCAGAGTCAGCAGGCGCAGTCGCGCAAGCTCCAGGTCGGTTCCGGGGACCGCTCCGAGCGCATCCGCACCTACAATTTTCCACAAGGCCGGGTCACCGATCACCGCATCAATCTGACCTTGTACAAGCTGGATGAAGTCATGAACGGCAACCTGGATGAGCTGATCGCCGCCTTGAACCAGGAGCACCAGGCCGAAGAGCTGGCTCAGCAGGTGGAATGATGCGATGAGCACGGTCGCAGATACCTTGAAGCTCGCCGCCCGCACGCTCGCGGCGCACAGCGATTCGCCGGAGCTCGACGCGGAGGTGCTGCTCTCCACCGTGCTGGGAGTCGCGCGCCCGGCGCTCATCGTGCGCGGTGCAGAGCCCGTGAGCGCCCTGCTGTTGCACGCCTATCAGGGCCTCATCGACCGGCGGGTGAACGGCGTACCGGTCGCCTATCTCACCGGACGTCGCGAGTTCTGGTCGCTGCCGCTCAAAGTCACGCCGGCCGTGCTCGTCCCGCGCCACGAGACCGAGCTCCTGGTCGAGCTCGCCCTGAAAGTCATACCGAAGACCGAGGAGCGCAGGGTGTTAGATCTCGGCACGGGCAGCGGCGCGGTCGCCCTCGCTATCGCCTCGGAGCGGCCGTTCGCGCGCGTCACCGGCGTCGACGTCTCGCCCGCGGCGCTCGGCGTCGCCCGCGATAACGCACGCGCCCTCGCGCTGCCGAACGTCGCCTGGCGGTTGGGCTCCTGGTTCGATGCCGTTCCCGGCGAGCGCTTCGCTGCGATCGTCGCCAATCCGCCGTATGTCGCCGCGGGCGATCCGGCGCTTGCCGCACTCAAGGCCGAGCCCGAGCTCGCCCTGGTGGGCGGATCCGCCGGACTCGATGCGCTGCGGGCAATCATCGATGGCGCCCCTCCGCACCTCGAGAGGGGCGGCTGGCTCGTGCTCGAGCATGGCAGCACGCAGCACGGCAAGGTCGCGTCCATGCTCGAGCGCCGCGGTTTCGGCCGCGTCGAGACGCACGAGGACTTTTCGGGAAGGCCCCGAGTAACGCTGGGAAACTTTCAACCTTCACACTAGGAATGAACATGATCCGTTTCGAGACCACGCTGGGCGAGTTCACGGTCGAGCTGTTCGAGAAGGAGGCGCCGGTGACGGCGGCCAATTTCTTGAAGTACATCGACGATGGATTTTTCGACGGCACGATATTCCACCGCATCGTCCCCGGGTTCGTGATTCAGGGCGGCGGCTTCACCGAGGACATGTCGCAGAAGGGCACCCATCCTGCGATCAAGAACGAGGCCGACAACGGCTTGAAAAACGAGCGCGGCACCTTGTCCATGGCGCGTACCAACGACATCAACAGCGCAACGTCTCAGTTCTTCGTCAACCTGAAGGACAATGATTTCCTCGACCACAAGCGCGGCAATTTCGGGTACGCGGTGTTCGGGCGGGTCACGCAAGGGATGGACGTGATCGACAAGATCGCGGCGGCGGAGACCGGCCGGCGCAAGGGACATGACGACGTGCCTCTCGAAGCGGTGATCATGACGAGCGTCCGCCGACTCGCAAAATAGCGCCAAGCCGGTCCGAGCTGCCGCGGATGGCGCGCGCCAAATCCTTCGCCGGCCGGATCGGGCGCGTGCTGTTGTGGGCACTCCTCGGCTGCTTGGGCGTCTCCGTCGCCGCAGTGCTCGTGCTGCGCTGGATCGATCCCGTCTACAGCGCCTACATGGCGGAGACCCAAATCGCCGCCTGGGTGAACCGGGACCGGACTTACGTATTCCGCCACACCTGGGTGAATCTCGACGGTATATCGCCCAATCTGCCGCTCGCCGTGGTCGCCTCCGAGGACCAGAAATTTCCGGAGCATTGGGGGTTCGACGTCGAGGCCATCGAGAAGGCGTATCAGATGAATCAACACAGCCACCGGGTGCACGGCGCGAGCACCATCAGCCAGCAGGTGGCAAAGAATCTGTATCTTTGGTCCGGCCGCAGCTATTTCCGCAAGGCGCTCGAGGCTTACTTTACGATCCTGATCGAGGCGTGCTGGCCCAAGCGGCGCATCCTCGAGATCTACCTCAACATCGCCGAATTCGGCTATGGCACCTATGGCGCGGAGGCCGCGGCGGAGCGCTTTTTCCACCAGCCCGCCTCGAGATTGACGAGGAGCGACGCCGCGACGCTCGCCGCGGTGCTGCCGAGCCCGGAGCGTTACTCCGCGGCGGCCCCCTCGCGCTACGTCGCGCAGCGACGCGACTGGATCCTGGCTCAGATGCAGGCGCTCGGCGGCCCGGAGATGCTCGACGAGATCGACGCCTATCCCGATCGGCGTCGCTAGGGCGCGTATTTTCGTGCGCCGCCCCGCAAGTGCGCCGAGCGCAGCTCGCGCTTATGATAGAACGGGCTGTGACCGCGCTCGAGTTTCAACGATCCAACGAAGCTCACTGGACAGAGCTTGAGAAGGCCGTGCAGCTGCCGGCAAGGCAGCTCGACGCCCAGCGATTTCTGATGCTCTACCGCACCTGCCGCGAGCACCTCGCCCTGGCCCGGGCGCGCGATTTCCCTGCGCCGCTCATCGAGCGGCTCGCGCGGGTCACGGCGCGGGCACACCGGATGGTCTACCGGCAAATCGGCTTCGCACGGATCTTAAGCGCGCTGTTGCGCGCGTTTCCCTCGAGGGTGCGCGCCGACCGGTGGTATGTCGCGCTCTCGGCCTTGCTGCTGCTGATTCCGGCCGTGGCGCTCGGCGTCGCCGTCTATCGCCGCCCGGACCTGGTTTTGATGCTGGTGGACGACCGCACCGCCGCGCAGCTGGAATCCATTTACGACCCATCCAACGCGGCGATCGGGCAGCTGCGCGACGCGGGCGTCAACTCGATGTTCGGCCGCTTCGTCCTGCACAACATCGGGATCGCCTTCGGGTGCTACCTCACCGGCGTGCTGTTCGGAGTGGGAAGCGCCCTTTGTCTGGCGTTGTACGGCGGCTTCGGCGGCGCCGTCGCGGGCTACATCGCCTCGTGCGGATTCGCCGGCACCTACTTTCCGCTCATCGCCGCTCATTCGGCATTCGAGCTCACCGGCGTCGTTCTGTGCGGCGCCGCGGGCCTCAAGGTAGGGCAGGCCGTGTTGTCGCCGGGCCGCATGCGCCGCGCGGCGGCGCTCGAGCGCGCCGCGCGCGAGACCAGCGTGATCGTGTTCGGCTCGGCCGTGATGCTGGTGATCGCCGCGGCGATCGAAGCGTTCTTCTCCTCGGCGGCCTGGATCACGCCAACCGAGAAATTGATCGGCGCCAGCGCATGCTGGGGGCTGGTCGCGGTCTTTTTCATGCGGCGGCCGTATGCCGAGTGAGTCGATCGCGCTCGCCCTGCGTGCGCGCTTCCTCGCGGCGATCGCTGCGGCGTTGCTCGCGGTGCCGACCGCCGCGCCGCACGCGGATGCGCCGGCGGCCTCGAGTGCCGCTCCCGCCGAAGGGCCCGTGAGGCACGAGGAGATCCAGCAAGCGGTGGCGAAGCTTGCGGGCGACGAGAACTTGGGCGGCGAGCAAAAATGGCGCGTGCTGCGCTGGCGGTCGCAGGCGCCTCCTGCGAATACGCCGTCGTGGGCGGGAGGCCTTTTCGGCTTCCTGGCGCAGTCGATAGGCTTCCTTTCGTGGACGGCGGGTGGCGCCGTCGCCGCATTCGCGGCGCTTGGGCTGGTCCGATGGTTGCGTGCGCTTCCGTCGGTCGTAGAATCGAGCGCCGGCGCGCACGCCCAAAGCGTGGGCCGCTTGGATCTCGATCCCGCTTCGTTCCCCAAAGACATCGGCGCCGCGGCCCTCGCGCTGCTCGAGAACCTGCGCACGCGGGAGGCGGTGTCGCTCCTGTACCGCGGAGCGCTCGCGCGCGCGGTGCATCGCCACGGCGTCGTGATCGGGGAGTCGTACACGGAAAGCGAAGCGCTCCGGGCGATGAACGCGCAGCTCGATCCGGCCCGGGCGGCTTACCTGGCCGACCTCGTCGACGTGTGGCAGCGGACCGTGTACGCGGGCGAGACCGGGGCGCGTGAAGCGATCGAGCGCCTTTGTTATGGCTTCGCGCCGGCGCTCGACGAGGCGGCGCCATGAGGCGCGACCGCATCGCGGGCGCGGCGATCGGAGCGACGCTGATCGGGTTCATCGTTTGGGTCGTGACCCACACCTATTGGGCGGAAATGACCCGAGAGACTCCGATGCGAGGCGAAGCAGCGCGCAATCCGCACTACACCCTGGTGCGCCTGGCAGCGCTGCTCGGCATCCGCACGCGCGAGATCTTGTCGTTGCGCGAGCTGCCCCCAGACACCGTCGTGCTCGTCAACGATCCGAACAACGATCTTTTGCGCCAACGTGTGAAATCGCTCGAATCGTGGGTCGAGTCGGGCGGACGGCTGGTGATCACCGGCGACATTCTTCGGGCGCACGGTGATCTGCAGTCGTGGAGCGGCGTGCGCCCGGCCCATCGCGATCCGGATCCCGGTGCCCCGACGCAGGCGGCAGCCTCCGCGGGAGCGGACTCCGCCCCGCATGCAGGCTGCGTTTCCATGGCAGTAGAGGTCACAGGCGGCGCCACCGGCCAGTCGTTCAGCGTGTGCGGTCCCCGCACCGAGTTTTACTGGGCGAGCGATCGGGTGCCCGCCTGGCTGCTCTCCGACGCCCAGGGGCCGCAGGTGCTGAGCGTCGAGATCGGCGACGGCGAGCTCACGGTCATCGGGCCGTCCGAGATCTTGAGCAACCGTGCTCTGCTGGACGGCGACCATGCCGAGCTCTTGATCACCGCCGCGGGGCTCCGACGTCAAGACACGCTCGTCATCCTGAGCCCGCCCGAGGCGCTATCCCTGCCGGCGCTGCTCTGGCGGCTCGCCGCGCCGGCCATCGTGTTTTTTGCCGCTGCGCTGCTTTTGCTCGTGCTGCGCCACCTGCCGCGATTCGGGCCGCCGCTTCCCGTGACGACACCGCCGCGCCGGTCGCTGGCCGGAGAGATCCGCGCCGACGCGCGGTTCATTTGGCGCACGCGCAAGCCGCGGGTGCTGCGCACCGCGATCCGGCGCGCGCTCGAGGCGGCCGCGCGGCGGCACATCAGCGGCTACGGCGGCCTTGATCTGCAGCAGCGCGCGGCGCGCTTGGCGGCGAGCACCGGCATCGATTCCGGCGCGATTGCCGCCGCGCTCACCGAGGATGCGGCGGGCAACCTCAACGAGCATCGCGCCGCCATGACGCTGCTGGAAGTCTGCCGCCGAATCTTGGTTAAATCCGACTCGAGGACGAAAGGCACATTGCATGAACGATGAATCACCCGCGATTGCCCGCGCCGGCGAACTGCTCGCCAAGCTCCGCACCCAAATCGCCCATGCGCTGGTCGGGCAGCAGGCTGTCGTGGATCAGACCATCATCGCGTTGATGGTCGCCGGCCACGTGCTCGTCGAAGGTGTGCCCGGGTTGGGCAAAACGCTGCTCGTGCGGTCGCTCGCGCAGGCCTTGTCCCTCAAGGTATCGCGCGTCCAGTTCACGCCCGACTTGATGCCCTCCGACATCACCGGTCATGCCGTCCTGGACAGCGCGACACACGCGATGCGGGTGGTCCGCGGCCCGGTGTTCACCAACATCCTGCTCGCCGATGAGATCAACCGCGCGCCGGCGAGGACGCAAAGCGCGCTTCTCGAGGCCATGCAGGAGCATCAGGTCACGCTCGAGTCCGAGACGCTGCTGCTGCCGCGCCCCTTCATGGTGCTCGCGACCCAGAATCCGCTCGACACCGAAGGCACTTATCCCCTGCCTGAATCGCAGCTCGACCGGTTCCTGTTGAAGATCGACATGCGATATCCGACGTTGAGCGAGGAGATCGACGTCGTCACGCGCACCACCAAAGATCAAACCGGCGATCAGCTCCCGCTCGCCGACGTGATCCCGGTGCTCAACGAGCGGGCGATCCTCGCCCTGCAACACCTCGCTGCGCGGCAACGAGTCGACGCCGCGGTGGTCGACTATGCGGTACGGATCGCGCGGGCGACCCGCGATTGGCCGGGCATCTCCGTGGGCAGCGGCTCTCGCGGACCCATCGCGCTGGTGCGCGCGGCCAAAGCGGCGGCGCTCATGGCGGCGAGGTCGTTCGTGCTGCCCGACGATGTGAAGCTGGTCGCGCTCGCGGCGTTGCGCCACCGCATCGCCTTGTCGGCGGACGCGCTGCTCGACGGCCGCAACGCCGACGAGATGCTCGCCGCGATTCTCGACGCCACGGAGGCGCCCCGGCCGTGATCTCTCGATCCATGCTGTCCTCGATGCTCCCCTCGCGGACCCTGATCGCCGTTCTCGCGATCCTTTCGGGCCTGCTGCTCGCGCTGGAATTCACCCGCCTCACACAGCTCACCCTGGTATTGATTGCCGTCGGCGCGGCCATCGCGCTCCTGGCCGCGCTCGCCGCCGACGTGCAACTCAGCACTGCGGACTGGCAGCGAGCTCCCCTCGTGCTCACCCGCCAGCTGCCGTACGCCTTCGCGGTCGGCGAGGCCGTGAGCATGCGCGTCATCCTCGAGAATCCGGGGGGCATCAGGCGGCGCGGCCGCTACTACGAGCTCGCGGACCCGAGCATGCTGATGCCGGACATGCCCGTGCGCTTTGCAGTCGCCCCGGGCGGGCGCGAAACGCTCGCCTTCGATGTCAAGCCGACCGCGCGGGGCGTGAAGTCCTTCGACGCGGGACAGATCCTCCTGCGCTCGAGCCTCGGCCTTCTCGATTGGAACCTCAAGATCGGCGCGGCGCAGTCGCGGCGGGTGTTTCCCGAGTTCAAGCGGAAAGCCACGCCCCGCTACGGCCGTCCGATCGCGCGGTCGTTTCAGCACACCCGCGACCAGTACGTGATGTTCCTGCTCGACTGCGGGAGCCGGATGCGCGCCGACGATACGCAATCGGGGATCGGCGCCGGCCACTTCGACCAATCGCTCGATGCGCTGATGCTGCTTGCCTTCGTCGCGCTCTCGAGCGGCGACGCGGTGGGCGCGCTTACTTTCGGGACGTCCGCGGGCGCGGAGAAGCGCTTCGCGCCGCGCAAGGGCCGGCAGGCGCTGAACGCGCTCATGGCCGAGTTCGGCGACGCGCAACCCGCGCCGGTATTCTCGGATTACACGGCCGCCGCCGCCGATCTCATGCAGCGCCAGCGCAAACGCAGCCTCGTGGTGGTGATCACCAACTGCCGCGACGAGGATTGCGCCGCGCTCGCGGCGGCACTGCGCCTGCTCTCGTCGCGCCATCGGGTCGTGGTGGCCAACCTGCGCGAAGATATCGCCGGCAGGATCGCCGCACAGCCGCTGTCGCGGCGCGAATCGGTGCTCGAGGTCGCGGCCGCTCACGAGTACCAGCAGCGGCGCGAGGACATGCTGAGGCGGCTCGCCGCCGGCGGCGCCGTGCTCATCGATTGCGAGCCGCGCGCGCTCGGCGCGGAGCTCGTCAATCGCTACACGATCTTGAAACGCACGGGGGCGATCTGATGCCACGGCGGCCGCGCTCGCCGCGGACCGCGCGGGCCCTCGTGGCGCGCACCGTCGCAGCTCTCGCCGCCGCGCTCCCCGCGTGCGCGGCTCCCGCTTGCGCGGCTCTCGCCTGCGCGGCCCTCGCCTGCGGGTGCGGGAGCTGCGAAGCTTCCGCGGCCAGCGCAGCCGCCTCGGCTTCGGCGGCCCCGGGCCTCCCCGAGCGAATGAATCACGGGCGCTTTCAGAACCTCGCGATCTACGCGCCGGGCGGGACGCCTACGAGCCTGGTGCTCTTCTTGGCGGACGACACGGGCCCGAGCTCCCGCGCTGCGAACCTCGCCCGCGAGCTCGTCGCGCACGGCGCGATGGTGGCCGGCATCGATTTGCCGAAGCTCACCGCCAATCTCGAGGCCGACGCGGCGGATTGCGTGTTCCTGGACGGGGATCTCGAAAACCTGAGCCATTTTCTGCAGGCCTACTATCATCTGCCCTCGTACCTTCCGCCGTTTCTGTTCGGCTCCGGGGCCGGCGCCCCCCTCGCGTACGCGACCCTGGTACAGGCTCCCGGCAACACCTTCGCGGGCGCACTCACGCTGGAATTTTCCCCCACCACCCTGCTCACGAAGCCGCTCTGCAAGGGCTCGGGCGTCGAGTTCACGCGCCGATCGCCCGCAGGAGGGTTCACGTTCTTGCCCGCGAAGAGGCTCGAGAATCCTTTAGTTCTGCTGCAGGGTGAGCGCGACAGCGTGTTCCCACCCGCCGCCGCTCGCGAATTCATCGCGAGCATGCGAGGCGCGGCCCTCGTGGTCCTGCCGGGCCTCGGACACGAAGCGCCGGCCGGCGAGCTGCCGGCTCTTGCCGCGGCGTTCGATACGTTGGTGAAGCGCACTGCGGCCCGGCTCGCCCCGCCGCCGCCCGTCGCATTGGGCGATCTGCCGGTCATCGAGGTACCTGCAGCGTCCGGCACGACGCCCACGGACAGCTTCGCCATCGTCATGTCGGGCGATGGCGGTTGGGCCGGTCTCGACAAGGACGTCGCGCAAGCTTTGAGTGCCCACGGCGTTCCGGTCGTCGGCCTCGATTCGCTGCGTTATTTCTGGAGCACGCGCGCGCCTGAAGGGTTGGCAGCCGATACCGACCGGTTGATCCGCTACTACCTCGAGCACTTCGGCAAGAAGCGCGTGCTGCTCGTCGGCTACTCGCAAGGCGCCGATGTCTTGCCGTTCGCCGTCAATCGGCTCCCCGCCGCCACCCGGGCACACGTCGCGCTCACCGTGCTCATTGGCATGTCCGAGCACGCCGTGTTTGAATTTCACGTGAGCAATTGGATTTCCGACGATAATTCCGGACCGGCGACTAGACCTGAGGTCGAGCGCATGAGCGGAACGCCGGTATTGTGCATCTACGGAGAGGGCGATGATGACTCACTGTGTCCCAAACTCGATCCGGCCGAAGTGCGGATCGTGAAGATGAAGGGCGGCCACCACTTCGACGGCGACTACGCGGGACTGGCGCGGGAAATCCTCGCCTCGGCGACTCGATGAGCGCGCGCCTTGAGAACGCCGGCCGGTTCCCTTCGATGGCGGACGAGCGCCGGCGCGCGTTCCTGCGTCACGCCTGTGCGCTACCGCTCCTCACCGCGGCGCTCGCACAGCGTGCCGCCGCGGGCGAGGCGACGGCGGGAGCTCCGGCGGCAGCTGCCGTCCCGCCGATCTCGGCTGCCGAACGGCGCGGGCGGATCGTCAAGCTCCAGGCGCTGATGGCGGAGCGCAGGATTGGCGCCCTGATCGTCGAATCCGGCGCCTCGCTCGAGTACTTCACCGGAATCCGCTGGCGGCTATCGGAGCGCACCACGGCTGCCGTCATTCCTGCTCACGGCGAGATCTTGATCGTCACGCCCGCATTCGAGGAACCCTCCGTGCGCGAGACGCTCGAGGTGGACGGCGACGTGCGGCCCTGGAACGAGGCGGACAGCCCCTTCGCGCGCATCGTGCAGGGTCTCAAGGACCTGGGCGTGAGTTCCGGAACCCTCGCTGTCGAGCCCACGGTGCGGTTTTTCATCGTCGACGGCGTGCGCCGGGCGTCGCGAGGCTACGAGATCGTTTCGGGCGAACCGCTCATCCGGGCCTGCCGCATGATCAAGTCGCCCGCGGAGCTCGCGCTGATGCAAGCCGCGAACAACGTCACCATCGAGGCGCTGCGCCGCGTGCGTGCGCGCACCGAACGGGGCATGAGTGCGTCGGACTTAGGCGAGCTCATGAACGGGGCCACCGTCGCTCTGGGCGGCTCGCCCGAATTCGCGCTCATTCTGCTCAACGAGGCCTCCGCGTTTCCTCACGGCTCCTCGACGCCGCAAAGCGTGCGCGAAGGGTCGATCATTCTGATGGACTGCGGCTGCACGGTGCACGGCTATCAGTCCGATATCTCCCGCACCTGGGTGTTCGGTGAGCCCACGGCGCGCCAGCGCAAGATCTGGAACACCGTCAAGCGCGGACAGGAGATCGCGCTCGCCACGGCGAAAATCGGCGCCGCCGCCGGTCAACTCGACGATGCGGTGCGCAGCTACTACGAAAGCGAGGGTTGGGGCCCGGGTTACAAGCTGCCGGGGCTGTCGCATCGCACCGGCCACGGAATCGGGCTCGACGGCCATGAGGCGCCTTATCTGGTACACGGCGACGCGACGCCGCTCGAGGCCGGCATGTGCTTCTCCGACGAGCCCGGAATCTACATCCCGGGCGAGTTCGGCGTCCGGCTCGAGGATTGTTGGCACATGACGGCCACGGGACCCGCGCTCTTCACGCCGCTTGCCAAATCACTCGAAGAGCCGATCTGATCGGCATCGCCGGCCAAGGAGATCTCATGCTCACCGTGCACCATCTCGGAATTTCCCAGTCCGACCGGATCGTTTGGCTGTGCGAGGAACTCGAGCTCCCCTACCGGCTGATCCGCTACGAGCGCGATCCCGTGACGCAACTCGCGCCGCCCGCCTACCGCGCGCTGCATCCCTTCGGCACGGCGCCGGTGATCAGCGACGGCGATCGGGTCCTGGGCGAATCCGGCGCCATCATCGAATACATGATCGCCAAGCACGGCGGCGGCCGGCTCGCAGTGCGAGCCGATGAGCCCGAATTCGCCGACTACCTGTTCTGGTTTCATTTCGCGAACGGGTCTTTCATGCCGAGCTGCATGGCCGATCTCATCGCGCAGCGCCTGGAGGGGGCCGCGAGCACCGGCTTCGTTCACGCCCTGCGTGCTCGCTCCAACCGCGCCTTCGAGATGGTCGAGCGACGCCTCGAAAGCTCGGAGTACTTCGCCGGCGGCCGGTTTACCGCGGCCGACATCATCATGTTCTTCCCGCTGACGACCATGCGAGCGTTCGCGCCGCGCGATCTGTCCGCCTCGCCTCATACGCGCGCCTATCTCGAGCGCATCGGCGCGCGGCCCGCCTATCGGCGCGCGATGGCGAAAGCCGATCCGGGATTCAAGCCGCCGCTCGAATAGTGCCCTTGGCTCACGCCGCGTCCGCGGCCCCCTTGACGCTCGGATCGTATCCGAGGTTCGGCGCAAGCCAGCGCTCGACTTCCTCGACACTCATGCCCCTGCGCTGCGCGTAGCTTGCCACCTGGTCGCGATCGATCTGACCGACGCCGAAATAGTGGGATTGCGGGTGCGAGAAGTACCATCCGCTCACCGCCGCGGTCGGGAACATGGCAAAGGATTCGGTGAGCCGAATGCCGGCGGTCCGCTCGGCGTCGAGCAGTCTCCATAAAGCGGCTTTCTCGCTGTGGTCGGGACAGGCAGGGTAGCCGGGCGCCGGCCGGATCCCCCGGTACTCCTCGCGAATGAGCGCCGCGCCTTCGAGCGCTTCGTGCGCGGCGTACCCCCAGAGCTCGCGCCGCACGCGCGCGTGCATGCGTTCGGCGAGTGCTTCGGCCAGGCGGTCGGCGAGCGCCTTGAGCATGATGCTGCTGTAATCATCATGCGCCGCCTCGAAGCGTGCCACGTGCGCCTCGATGCCGATGCCGGCCGTGACCGCGAACGCGCCCAGATAATCCGCGCGACCGCTCGAGGCGGGCGCCACGAAATCGGACAGGCAAAGCTGTGCCTGATCCTGGGGTTTGGCCTTTTGCTGGCGCAGATGATGGAGCCGCGCGAGGGGGATCGCGCGTGTCTCGTCCGCGTACACGTGGATGTCGTCGTCACCGACCGAGTTGGCGGGGAAAATCCCCACGACCGCGCGCGCCTCGAGCCACTTCTCCTTCACCAAGGTCTCGAGCATGCGCGTTGCGTCCGCGTACAGGGCGGAGGCGGCCTCGCCAACCACGGAATCGCGCAGGATGTCCGGAAACTTCCCGGCGAACTCCCAGGCGTTGAAGAACGGCATCCAGTCGATGTAGGAAACGAGCTCATCGAGCGGATAGTCCTCGAACGTACGCAGCCCCGTGAACGAAGGAGCGGGGGGCGTATAGACGCTCCAATCGATCTTGAATTTGCGCGAGCGCGCCTGTCCAAGCGACACCTGCGGCGCTTTGGCACTCTTGTTGCGATGCTGCTCGCGGCGGCGCTCGTGCTCCACCTTCGCATGCGCGACGAAGGCGCTGCGCGTCGCCTCGCTCACGAGCTGCTGGCATATGCCGACTGAGCGCGATGCATCCTTGACGTAAATGACGCCGCCGGCGTACTGCGGATCGATCTTGACCGCCGTGTGGGCCGGCGAAGTCGTCGCTCCGCCGATGAGCAGCGGCTGGCGGTATCCCAGGCGTTGCATCTCCTTCGCGACGTGCACCATCTCGTCGAGCGACGGGGTGATCAATCCGGAGAGACCGATGAGACTCGCGCCTTCGCGCGACGCGGTCTCGAGAATCTTCTCGCAGGACACCATGACGCCGAGATCGATCACTTCGAAGTTGTTGCACTGAAGGACCACGCCGACGATGTTCTTGCCGATGTCGTGGACGTCGCCCTTCACGGTGGCCATCACCACCTTGCCGTTCGAGCGTGTGCCTCCGCTCTTTTGCTTCTCGATGTACGGTACCAGCACCGACACGGCCTTCTTCATCACGCGCGCCGACTTCACCACCTGCGGCAGGAACATCTTTCCCGAGCCGAACAGGTCGCCCACGACGTTCATGCCGTCCATGAGCGGTCCTTCGATCACATCGAGCGGCCGCACGGCCTTCTGCCGCGCCTCCTCCGTATCCTCGAGCACGAACTCGTCGATCCCCTTGACCAGCGCATGCTTCAAGCGTTCCTCGACGCCAAGCTTGCGCCACTCGAGGTCATCGGCGCGCCTGGCGACCCCGCCGCCCTTGAAGCGCTCCGCGATCTCGAGCAAGCGCTCGGTGGCGTCGGCGCGCCGCGCCAGGATCACATCCTCCACGCGCTCGCGCAGCTCCGCGGGGATCTCCTCGTAGATCGCGAGCTGGCCCGCGTTGACGATTCCCATGGTGAGGCCCGCGCGAATCGCGTGGTACAGGAACACCGAGTGCATCGCCTCTCTCACCAGATCGTTGCCGCGGAACGAAAAGGAGACGTTGCTCACGCCGCCGCTCACGTGAACGCCGGGCATGCGCTCTTTGATGGCGGCGGTGGCCTCGATGAAATCCAGGCTGTAACGATTGTGCTCTTCGATCCCGGTGGCGACCGCGAAAATATTGGGATCGAAGATGATGTCTTCGGCGGGAAAGCCGATTTTTTCCGTCAGCAGGGCGAACGCGCGCTCGCAGATCGAGATCTTGCGCTCGACGGTGTCCGCCTGCCCCTTCTCGTCGAACGCCATGACGACCACCGCGGCGCCATAGCGCATACACAAGCGTGCGTGCTCGAGAAACGCCTCCTCGCCCTCCTTCATGCTGATCGAATTGACGATCGGCTTGCCCTGCACGCACTTCAAGCCCGCTTCGATCACCGACCACTTCGAGGAGTCGATCATGACCGGCACGCGCGCGATATCGGGCTCGGCCGCGATTAATCGCAGGAGCCTCGTCATGGCCGCCTGCGAATCGAGCATGCCCTCATCCATGTTAACGTCGATGATCTGCGCGCCGTTCGCCACTTGCTGTCGCGCGATGTCGACCGCCGCCGCGTAGTCACCCGCCTCGATCAGTTTGCGGAACTTGGCCGAGCCGGTCACGTTGGTGCGCTCGCCCACGTTGACGAAGAGGCTCCCGGCATCGACGGTGAGCGGCTCGAGCCCGGAGAGGCGGCAGGCGCGTGCGATGCGCGGCCGAGCGCGCGGCGCGATGCCTCGAACCGCCT
>JBEKVP010000002.1:0-21728 GCA_049513935.1 Steroidobacteraceae bacterium | reverse complement strand
CTAGGATGTGCTCGATACCTGGTTTTCCTCGGCGCTCTGGCCGTTCTCGACGCAGGGCTGGCCGCACGAGACGCGCGCCCTGAAAACCTACTACCCGACCTCGGTCCTGGTGACCGGTTTCGACATCATTTTCTTCTGGGTGGCCCGCATGATCATGATGGGCCTCAAGTTCACCGGCGAGGTACCGTTCCGCGAAGTCTACGTGCACGGCCTCATCCGCGATCACGATGGCCAGAAGATGTCGAAGTCGAAGGGCAACGTGATCGACCCGCTCGATATCGTCGACGGAATCACGCTCGATGAGCTCATCGCCAAGCGCACCACCGGCTTGATGCAGCCGCAGATGAAGCCCGCGATCGAGAAGGCGACGCGCAAGCAGTTTCCGCACGGCATCCCGGCGTACGGCACGGATGCCCTGCGCCTCACCTTCGCCTCGCTCGCCACTCAGAGCCGCGACCTGCGCTTCGACATGGCCAAGGTCGAGGGCAACCGCAATTTTTGCAACAAACTCTGGAACGCGGCGCGCTATGTGCTCTTGAATGTCGAGGGCCGCGAACCGCCGGAGCATGGCGCGGCGGAGTTTGCGGACGCGCACGCTTTCAGCCTCGCCGATCGCTGGATCCACTCGCGGCTCGCCGCCATGCTCGCGCGCGTCGAGTCGGGATTCGCCGAGTACCGGCTCGATACCGTCGCCAACGCGCTCTATGAGTTCACCTGGAACGAGTTCTGCGACTGGTATGTCGAGCTCTCCAAGGCGGTGCTGCAATCCGACAGCGCGAGCGAGGCGCAAAAGCGCGCAACCCGCACGACCCTCATCGGCGCGCTCGAGGTGCTGCTGCGGGCGCTGCATCCGCTCGCCCCGTTCATCACCGAGGAGATCTGGCAGCGGGTGCGTCCCGCCGCGGGGGTCTCCGGCGAGACCATCATGCTGTGCGAATTCCCGTCCGCGAAGGGGATTCAGGCGGACGCCGCAGCCGAGCCCGAGATGCAGTGGGTGATGAGCTTCATTCTCGGCGTGCGGCAGATCCGCGGTGAGATGGACATCGCGCCGAGCCGGCGGCTCGAGGTGCTCCTGCAGAACGCGGGAAGTGCCGATCTCGAGTACCTCGCCCGCAACCGTGCCTATCTGACGCGCCTTGCGGGCGTCGCGGATTTCAAGGTGCTTGCGCCCGGAGAGGCCGCACCGATCTCCGCCGTCGCGCTCGTTGGCCGGCTCGAGATCTTGGTTCCGATGGCCGGGCTCATCGAGCCCAAGGCCGAGCTCGACCGGCTGGCCAAACGCAGCCGGCGCGCGGAAACCGAGCTCGGCAAGCTGCAATCGAAGCTCGCGAACGGCGACTTCGCGAAGAACGCTCCGCCGGACGTGGTGGCCAAGGACCGGGCGCGCCTGTCCGAGCTCGGCGCCGAGATCGACCAGCTCACGCAGCAAGTCGCGCGCGTCAACGCGCTGCTCGGCCGCCATCGCGACGCAGGTCCAGGGGAGTCCGTGGGATGACCGCGTCCGCCGGCGCATCGCCCGCCCCGCGCGCCCCGTCGGCGGCCGCGGCGATCGCCGCGATACTCGCGCAACTCAACCGCGTGATCCTGGACAAGGACGCGCAGATCCGCTTGTGTCTGGCGTGCCTGCTCGCGCGCGGTCATCTGCTGATCGAGGATATTCCGGGGGTGGGCAAGACCACGCTCGCCCACGCGCTCGCGAAATCCATGGGACTCTCGTTCCAGCGCGTGCAGTTCACCAGCGACCTGTTGCCGGCCGACGTGCTCGGTGTATCGATCTACGACCGCGAGACCGGCAAGTTCCGTTTCCAGCAGGGGCCGATCTTCGCGCAGCTGGTGCTCGCCGACGAGATCAATCGCGCCTCGCCCAAGGCGCAAAGCGCGCTGCTCGAGGCGATGGAGGAGCGGCAAGTCACGCTCGACGGCCAGTCGATGCGCTTGCCGGAGCCGTTCTTCGTGATCGCGACCCAGAACCCCCAGGAGCAGGTCGGCACGTTTCCGCTCCCCGAATCTCAGCTCGACCGCTTCCTCATGCGCGTGCGCTTGGGGTATCCGGCCGCGGCCGCCGAGCGCGAGCTCCTCGCCGGGACCGACCGGCGCGAGCTGGTCAACTCGCTGCCGAGCGTGTTGAGCGTCGAGGACCTGCGTAACCTGCAGCAGGGTGTGCTCGCGGTGCACGTGTCCCCTGCGCTCCTCGACTACGTGCAGGCGCTGGTGGCGCACACGCGCAGCGCCGCAGGACTCACCGTCGGGCTCTCGCCGCGGGCCGCGATCGGCTTGCTGCGCGCCGCTCGCGCCTGGGCCATGATCGCGGGCCGCAATACCGTCTTCCCGGAGCACGTGCAGGCAGTGTTTGCCGCCGTGGTCGAGCACCGCCTGGAGCAGCGCGATCGCGGCCCGGCCGCAGCGAGCCGCCTGCTCGAGGCCGTGCCCATCCCTTGAGCGCATCCTGACGTTGGGCGGCCTGCGGCAGGCGGCGATCGCTCGATTACGCGCCTGGTCCGCGCGCCGGCACGGCATGGATGTCCTGCCGATGCGGATCAACCGCCGCCGGATCTACATTTTGCCGACGCGCTTCGGCCTCGTGCTCGGTGCGCTGCTCGTCGCGATGCTGATCGCCGGACTCAACTACAACAGCAATCTCGCTCTCGCCTTCGCGTTTTTCATGGTGAGCCTGGTCCTGGTCGCCATGCATCACTGCCACCGCAATCTGCTCGGCCTCTCGGTCGATGCGAGTCTCGAGGTCGATGCGTTCGCGGGCGCCGACGCCGATTTTTATTTCATGCTGCATAACGAGTCGGCCGTCGAGCGGCGTGACCTCGAGGTGCGCATGGCCGCTCCTGCCGATGCCGGCGCGCAACCGGCCGAGGCGACCCGCAGCGTCGGCAACGACACGTACGAGCAGGTCACCGTCGCCGTCCCCATGTCGCGGCGTGGTCTGTGCCGCTGGAATCAGTTCGAGCTGCGGAGCACCCACCCGTTCGGTTGGTTTCGCGCCTGGACGTACGTGCAGGCGCCGCTGACCGCCTTCGTGGCGCCGCGGCCGCGCGGCGAGCGGCCCTTGCCGTCGGCCGCCGCGGCGGCCGGATCTGCCGCGCGCGCCGAGCTGCGCGGCGACGAGGAATTCGCGGGCCTGCGCACCTATGCACCCGGCGTGCCGCTCAAGCACATGGCCTGGAAGGTGCTAGCGCGAGGCGGCGAGCCCGCGGTGCGTGTCTACAGCGACTGGGGTGCGCAGCCGGAGTGGCTCGAGTGGTCGGCTCTCGATGGTCTCGACACGGAGGCTCGCCTGTCGCAGCTGTGCCGCTGGGTGCTGAAGTGCGAAGCGGGCCAACCGCGGCCTTACGGGCTCAGGATGCCCGGCGTCGAGATCGCGCCCGGACACGGCGCGCTGCATCGTGCGCGATGCCTGCGCGCTTTGGCCGCTCACGGAGGCCCCCCGCCGTGAAGCTTGCGAGCGCCTCGGCCACGCACGTCACGTACCCGCAGCTCAAGTCGAGCAGCCTCTGCCTCGCGCTCGCCCTCGCCGCGTACGTCGCCGCCGTGCCCGTATGGATCCTGATCGTCGTGTGCGCGGCGGGCGCGATCCGCTTGAGTCTCGCGGCGCGCGGCTACGCCGCCCCGGGCCGTGCCATTCGGTTCGGCATCGCCGCCGCCGCGGTCGTGCTCCTGTTCATCGAGCTGCATACCTTCAACGGACTCGCGGCCGGTAGTGCGCTCTTGAGCTTGGTGGCGGGCCTGAAGCTGCTCGAGACGCAGTCGCGGCGCGATCTGTACGTCGTGTCGTTCATCATTTATTTCCTGTGCCTCACCGCGCTTCTGCGCAGCGAATCGTTTTGGCTGCTCATCTACCTGCTCGGCGTGTGCTGGCTCACGACCGCGAGCCTGATGCGCCTCACGCCGACCTCGCCGCTCCCCGGCTGGCGGCGAAGCCTCTCCTATGCGGGACGAGTCTCGGCCCAGGCGCTGCCGATGGCGCTGGTCTTTTGGCTGTTCTTTCCACGCCTCGACTCGCCCTTCTGGCGCGTGCCGGCGGATTCGCACAGCGCGGAAACCGGCTTGAGCGACAGCATGAGCCCCGGTGACATCGTCAAGCTCGCGCTCTCGGACGAGGTCGCGTTTCGCGTGCGCTTCGAGGGTCCCGCGCCGCCGGCGGCGGAGCTGTACTGGCGGGGGCCGGTGCTGCACGACTTTGACGGGCAGACCTGGCGCCGGACCTCCTCGGTCTCCGCGCAGGCGCCCGCCCTGGAACCGATGGGCGCGGCGTACCGGTATGTCCTCAGCCTGGAGCCGAGCCCGCACAATTGGATCTTCGCGCTCGACTGGCCCGATCGATGGGATCTCGCCTCCGGCTCGCTCACCGGCGACTACATGCTGGTGCAATCAGCGCCGCTGGCGCGGCCGATCGACGTGACGGCCGTCTCGCACACCCGGGTGCGCGCGGCCGAGCCGTTGACGGACGCGGCGCGGTGGCGCGACCTCAAGCTCCCGGCCGGCCGCAACCCGCGCACACTCGAGTTCGCGCGTGAGCTGCGCCGCGCGCATCCCCTGGACAGTGACTACGCCCGGGCGGTGCTCGATGTGTTTCGCCGCGAGGAGTTCTTCTACACCTTGGAGCCCCCGCCGCTCGGCGCCGATTCCGTCGATGAGTTTCTGTTCGATACCAAGCGCGGGTTCTGCGGCCACTATGCCTCGGCCTTTGCCGTCCTCATGCGCGCCGCCGGCATACCGGCCCGCGTCGTCACCGGCTACCAGGGTGGTCTTTACAACCATTTCGGGGACTACCGGATCGTGCATCAGAGCGATGCGCATGCGTGGAATGAGATCTGGATCGACGGCGAGGGCTGGGTGCGCATCGACCCGACCGCCTCGATTGCGCCCGCACGCATCGACCGCTCGCTCGCCGAGGTATTCGCAGCCGGGTCTGCCCCCGGCCGCTGGAGGCGATTCTCGTGGCTCACGGACGCGCGCCTGCAACTCGATGCGCTCGGTCAGCTGTGGCGCCGGCGAATCCTGCGATTCGACCAATTATCCCAGGAACGCTTGCTTGCCGGACTCGGTATACCCGAGCCCGACGGGCAAAAGATCGTCATGGTGATGGCAGTGGGCCTCGTGCTCTCGTTCGTGTGGCTAACCTGGCAGATCCGCCGTGAGCAACGTCCCGAGTCCAAGGATCCCTTGGTCCGCGCTTACGCCCGGCTGTGCCGGAAACTCGCCGCGGTCGGCCTCAGGCGCAAAGCGCACGAGGGCGCGGAGACTTTCGCGGCGCGGGTGGCGCTCGAGCGCCCCGATCTAGCCCGCACGGTGGGCGCATTGTGCCGCCGCTACGCGAGGCTGCGCTACGGGCCAGAGCCTTCCCGGGACGCGGCGCTCTCGTTCGCTTCCCGCGTGCGCGCCTTCCATCCGAAGCGCCCAGCGGCGCGCAATGCGCCGCAACGAACCGCATGACTTTGCGCACTGCGCCTCCCTGTGGTACTTCCTAGCCGCAGGAACAGGAGGAGACCCATGCGAGAACAACAATACGCCGGCGCTGGGACCTCGCAGATCGTGACCGGCTGTCCATCCACGATGGGCGATGACTACCAGCTCAACACCACGACGCTGATCCGGCACGCCGCCCGAACATTCGGCGACCAAGAGATCGTCTATCGGACACCTGACGGTCGCTGGGAGCGGTACACGTATCGCGACTGCTACGCGCGCATCTGCCGGACGGCGCAGGCGCTGCGCTCACTCGGGGTCGGTCCCGCCGACCGAGTGGGCGTCCTCGAGTGGAACACCCGGCGCTACTTCGAGCTCTACTACGCCGTGCCCGGGCTCGGCGCGGTGCTGCTGCAACTCAACCTGCGCCTCGCCGCCGACGAGCTCGCTTACATCGTGAATCACAGCGAGGCATCCTTGATCTGCGTGGACGAGAGCCTATTGCCGCTCGCCGAGGCGCTCGCGCCGCATGTGCCGCGCGTCAGGGGCTGGATCGTCATGACCGACAAGCCGCTTGGCGAGCTGAAGACCGCGCTCGCTCCGTTGCATCATCTCGAGGATCTGCTGGAAGCGGCTTCGCCCGGCATCGAATGGCCGACGATCGACGAGCGCTCGGCGTATGCGGCTTGCTACACGAGCGGAACGACCGGCCGATCGAAGGGTGTTTACTACTCGCACCGCTCCATGTATTTGCATTCCACCTCACTCGCCGCGGTGGTGGGGATGAGCCTCGATGACTGCACCATGCTCGTCACGCCGATGTTTCACGCACAGGGCTGGGGTTTGCCGCAGGCGGCGACCTTGATGGCGAACAAATTGGTGTTTCCGGGCCGCTTCTCCCTCGAGGACGCGCCGTCCTTGATCGAAGTCATGCTCGCCGAGGGCGTCAGCATTGCGAGCGGAGTGCCTTCCATTCTGCTGCCCATTCTGCGCCACATCGAGACACTTTCCGTGAAGCCCGACTTTCGCCGGGTGCGGATGCTGTGCGGCGGCTCCGAACCGCCGTTGTCGTTGCTCGTCGGCTTGCACGAGCTGACCGGCGCCGAGGTGATCCACGCCTACGGCGGTACCGAGACCAGCCCAATCGTCTCCGCGAACCGCCTCAAGCCCACGCTGCGAGGGCGCTCTCTCGAGGAGCGTTGGAACATCCGCCGCACGCAGGGGCTTCCCGTCATCGGCGTCGACCTCGAGATTCGGGGACCCGAGGATCAAGTCCTCCCGCACGACGGTAAGTCGGTCGGCGAGGTCTGCCTGCGCGGGCCTTGGGTCACGACCTCGTATCACAACCTGCCCGAACGCGCGGAGCGCTTCTCCGGCGGCTACTGGCGCTCGGGCGACCTGGGATCGATCGACCGCGACGGATACCTGAAGCTCACGGACCGCTTGAAGGACGTGATCAAGAGCGGCGGGGAATGGATCTCTTCCATCGACATGGAAAATACCCTGATCGGACACCCGGCCGTGCGCGAAGCCGTCGTGGTCGGCATCCCCCATCCGGCCTGGGGCGAGCGCCCGCTCGCGCTGGTCGTGCTGAAGCCCGGCCTCACGGCCACGCAGCAGGAGCTGCTCGCACACCTCTCGACCACGCTCAGCAAATGGCAACTCCCCGACCAGGTGCTCTTCGTGGACAGCATTCCAAAGACCAGCGTCGGCAAGCTCGACAAGAAGGTCATTCGCGCCGAGTACGCCGCTCTGTACGCACAATGAGGAGAATCCCGATGCGCTCTTATCCGTTCATTCTTGCCGCAGTCTGCCTCGGCGCCGGCGCGGCCGGCGTGGCAGAGACGCAAGCCCCCGAGAATCCGCTCGATGCCGTTCCGGAGGCGATGCCGTTCGACATCCCTTACGGCGCGCCGATTTCGCTGGATCAGGCCGAAGCCGCCATCGCCGCCGCGGTGGCCGAGGCCAGGAAGCGCCATTGGAAGCTCAACGTGGCGGTCGTCGATTCGGGCTCGAACCTGGTCGCCTTTCAGCGCATGGACGGGGCCCAGCTCGCCTCGATCGCGGTGTCCCAGCACAAGGCGCGCACCGCCGCCCAGTTCCGCCGCGAGACGAAGGCCTTCGAGGACGCCATCCAGCTGAAGCAGAACTACTATGCGCTCACGATCGACGGGGTGATTGCCTCGCGCGGCGGCATTCCGCTGGTCGTCGGCGGAAAATTGATCGGCGCGATCGGCTGCTCCGGCGGCACCGGCTCGCAGGATGAGTTCGCGTGCAAGGCGGGTGCTGCGGCCGTGAAGTAGGGGGGCGCCCAGCCCGGGGCGCGCAGCCGAGGCCGCCCAGCTCGGGGCGCGCAGCCCGGGGCGCGCAGCCCGAGGCGCGCAGCCGCGGGCATCGAATCGCTAGGCCGCGAGATTCTCGCGGGTCTTGGCAAACACGATCTCGGGCCAACGCTCTTCGGTCAGTTGGAGGTTGACTCGAGTCGGGGCAAGGTAGACGAGCTCGCCCGCATGGTCGAGCGCCAGATTGTCGTACGCCTTGTCGCGAAACTCCGCGAGCCGCTTGGGGTCGGCGAGCCGCACCCAGCGCGCGACGGCGACGTTGATCGGCTCGAACACGCATTGCACGTTGTATTCGTCCTGCAGACGGAACGCGACCACCTCGAATTGCAGCTGTCCGATCGCTCCCAGGATGAGGTCGTTGTTGCGCAGCGGCTTGAACAGCTGCGTCGCGCCCTCCTCGCAAAGCTGCGAGAGGCCTTTCTGCAGCGCTTTCATGCGCAGCGGATCCTTGAGCACGGCGCGGCGGAAGAGCTCCGGCGCGAAATTCGGCACGCCCGTGTAAGTGAGGCGCTCGCCCTCGGTGAAGGTGTCGCCGATGTTGATGGTGCCGTGATTGTGCAGGCCAATGATATCGCCCGCGTAGGCCTCTTCGGCCTGACTGCGATCGGCCGCGAGGAAGGTGAGCGCATCGGCCACGCGGATCTCCTTGTCGAGCCGCACGTGGCGCAGGCGCATGCCGCGCTGGTAGCGGCCCGAGCACAGGCGCACGAAGGCGATGCGGTCACGATGCCCCGGATCCATGTTCGCCTGGATCTTGAAGACGAATCCGCTGAATTTCGGCTCCGCGGGGTCGACCACGCGCTCGAGCGCGGCGCGCGGCTTCGGCCCCGGCGAATGCTTGACGAACGAGCTCAATAGCTCGCGGACGCCGAAGTTGTTGACGGCCGACCCGAAGAACACCGGCGTCTGCGTGGCGGCGCGGTAGCGTGCAAGGTCGAACGCGGGGCTCGCGCCGCGCACGAGCTCGACCTCATCGAGGAACTCCGCATAGCGGGCGCCGAGGAATTCCTTGGCCTCGGGGCTCTTCAGGCCGTCGATGGTCTCATGGCTGCCGACCCGGCCCTTCTCGACCGGCACGTACACGTAGATCCGGTCCTCGAGCAAGTGATACACGCCGAGCAGATCGCGGCCCATGCCGATCGGCCAGGTGAGCGGCGCGCACTGAATCTTGAGCACGCTCTCGATCTCGTCGAGGAGCTCAATCGGCGGACGACCGTCGCGATCGAGCTTGTTCACGAAGGTCATGATGGGCGTGTCGCGCAGGCGGCACACCTCCATGAGCTTGATGGTGCGCTCCTCGACGCCCTTCGCGCAGTCGATGACCATGAGCGCGGAGTCGACCGCGGTCAGCGTGCGGTAGGTGTCCTCCGAGAAATCCTCGTGACCCGGCGTATCGAGCAAGTTGACGATGAAGTCATCGAAGGGGAACTGCATCACCGAGGAAGTCACCGAGATACCGCGCTGCTGCTCGAGGCGCATCCAGTCGGACGTCGCATGGCGCGTGGCCTTGCGCCCCTTGACCGTGCCGGCCATCTGAATGGCGCCGCCGAACAGCAGCAGCTTCTCGGTCAGCGTGGTCTTGCCGGCGTCCGGATGGGAAATGATAGCAAAAGTTCGTCGACGATTGATTTCATTAACAATTTCAGCTTCACTCACCAACCATTTCCCCAAGCGTGTACACAATCATGTACACAAAATTCGATGTGCGCGTCGCAGCTCGGGTGGCACAGGTGCCGCCGGCGGGAACGGCTCGGCCCAACCCCTCGAGCATTATAGCCGACGCGCGATCGCGCTCGGTTGGACACTGCGTTGGTGCAAGTAGTGCTCGGCAAAACTGGCCCCCAAAAAGCATTGAGGCTTGCAGCTGCCCGGGGCTGCGCGCATATTCCCAAATCCGCGTCCGGACCAACCGGCCGCGCTTGCCCACGAAGTAAAAGCACAAGGGAGAAGGGCTATGGCAAAAATTGTGGCGATCGCACTGCTCGGCACGCTCTTCCTCGGCACCACCACGTTCGCGGCCGATGCCGTCGACGGGACCTGGAAGCTCAATGTCGCAAAATCGAAGTTCAGTGGCACGGCGCCGAAGAGCGGGACGCGCGTGTACAGCGAGAGCGCTGACGGCACGACCCTCGATCAAAAGCTGGTCGGCGCCGACGACAAAGAAGCGTCCATGCACGTGACCCTGGCGTATGACGGAAAACCCCATCCGATCACCGGCAATCCCGACGCCGACAGCGGCACCGGCAAGGCAATCAACGCCCGCACCAGCAACTTCACGCTCACGAAGGGCGGCAAAGTGGTCGGCAGGGTGCACCGCGTCGTATCGGAAGATGGCAAGACGCTCACGGTCCACAACAAGGGCACGCGCCCCGACGGCACAACGTACGACGATACGCTGGTGTTCGATAAGCAATAGGGCCGCGCACCGCAGTGGCGCGGGCGAGACTCGCCCCCCGCTACTCCATGGCGGCTCCCGCCGAAATGGCGGACACTGCCGGTAACCGCGGTGAACGCCCCTATCGAGTTCGAGACGCAGCGGTTGTTGTTGAGGCAATGGAGAGCGGCAGATCGCCAGCCATTTGCAGCGCTCAACGCCGATCCCATTGTCATGGCGCATTTCCCCGCCCCAAGAACGCGTGAGGAGAGCGATGCAATGGCGGATCGCTGTGAACGCCTCATCGGTGAGCGTGGATGGGGAGCATGGGCGTCCGAGATCAAGGCAACGGGCGAATTCATCGGTTGTGTAGGGCTGAACATCCCACAGCATGACTTGCCCGTATCGCCTTGCGTTGAGATATTGTGGAGACTGGCGCGAGCGCATTGGCGTCAAGGGTTCGCCACTGAAGCCGCCCGAGGCGCTTTGCACATTGGCTTCGAGGTATTGAGGTTGGCGGAAATTGTAGCCTTTACCCCGCCCTCAAACACCCGATCGCGTGCAGTCATGGAGCGTCTGGGCATGCAAATGGATGCGACCACGTTCGAACATCCCGGCGTCCCGGATGGGCACGCACTTCGAACGCACTGCAATTACCGTTTGTCCCGCGATAAGTGGCTTTCGAGCAAGTTAGGCGAGAACTGTTGCATACGGTAGGAGGGCCGAACTCTTGCGTACAGGGTCACGCGGTTACGCAAAGGCGCGAATGATGATTCCCGACGTCCCGAGTCCCATCGATCTTCGCCTGATGTCGGATGCGTCCGAATGGGAAGCCGCGGCGATGCAGAAGCGACCATGGCGGGCGGAATTTTTTGCGAAGTTTGCCGATGAGCTTATGTACATGGAGTCACCCCCCGGCCGCGTTCTGGAGCTGGGGTCGGGTCCAGGCTTTCTCGCGCATAAGTTACTGACTGAATTATCCGACTTACGCATGACGCTGCTGGATTTCTCCGAAGCAATGCATTCGCTGGCCAGGCGGCGGCTGGGCCACATGCTCAACCGCGTGGAGTTCCTCGTTAGAAGCTTCAAAGAATCCGATTGGTTCCGCGACCTGAACGACTTCGACGCCGTTGTTACAAACCAGGCGGTTCACGAGTTGCGTCACAAGCGCTATGCCGAAGAATTACATCGGCAAGTTGCGAGGGTCCTACGGCCCGGCGGCACCTATCTCGTATGCGATCATTTTTTCGGTGCGGGAGGGATGACGAATGACCAACTCTACCTGACCGCGGTCGAGCAGCAAGCTGCTATCGATTCCGCTGGGTATAGATCGGTACGTCAGGTCCTCCTGATGGGTGGACTGGTAATGCATCGGGCGACGACGGCGCATCGCGCCGGCATTTCCCGGCCAGAAGCCCACGCTCGAGCGTAGTCTCAACTACGCGATTCTCCGGCAGAGTTACGCCCGCAATTCCTTTGGCTTCACGATGAGAATATCGCAGGGCATGGCGTCGAGGACGCGCTCCGCCGTGCTGCCGATCAGCGCGCGTTTGACCGGGTTCCTCGAAACGGCGCCCATGACCGCCACGCGTGCCCTGAGGGAGCGGGCGAGTATGGGCAATTGGAACGCAGGATCGCCCATCTTCAGGTGCATCTTGCGCGGTGGTATGCGGTATCGGGCACAAAACGCCTTGAAATGCTTGCGGATCCTCGATATGTATCCTTTTTGCTCGGGCAGCGAGATGGGTATTGCCGCCGGCGCGAACATGGCATCGCCAACATAGCCCACCAGCGGAGAATAGAAGTGTGCACTGTGCAGGGGGCCGCCGAGCAACTGGGCCAGGCGGCGAGCCGTCTCGATGATTTCCTCGTCGAGCGATGCGGGCTTGTCATTGGTCTGCGACGGATCGAGGGCAGCAATGACGGCCGAGCGCTTGATCCGCGTCGAGTTCTTGACGATCAACAAGGGGACCGGGCAATGGCGGATGAGATTGTAGTCGGTCTGCGAAAGGAGCAGGCGCGAAAGCAGGTTGTGCTTGTGCGCCTCGATGGCGACCAAGCTCGGCTGGTATTGCTTGACGCGGTTGAGAATTCCCTCGGTCACGGAGCGGTCGATACTCACCCGGCATTTCACGGACAGACCGGTTTCACGCAGGGGCTTGACGAGCTTCTCCAGCCCCGCCAGTTGGGACGCGGCGGCGGACCGCGCCATGGAATGCCGCTCAGCCTCAGTGAGGCCATACCCGCCGGGCGGGCGAACAACGGAGAATACCTCCATTTCCGCCTTGGATTTACGGCTGATAAGGGCCGCGGCTTCCAGCACTTTGCGGCTGCTGCCGGAAACGGCGACAAGAACTCGGGCGATAGGGGCAATCATTGCGACTCCTCCGAAACTTGGTGCATCCAATTTATCGTCTTGGCGGGTCGAGTAAATCCGGACAGTCACGTAAGCGTGCGCGGCTCCCCGAAACCCGATCGAAAATGATCGATACTCGACCAATGCGAACTCCCGGCCCTGGATCGAGAGACTGATGCCCGGAATCGACGTTCGAGAACTCCTTCAGCCATCGGTGTACCCGCACACGGTGGAAAGAATCCAATTGCGCGAGACTCATGTCTCTTGGGTCATTCTGACGGGATCATTTGCCTATAAGGTCAAAAAGCCCGTAAAGCTGGATTTCGTGGACATGACACAGCCGTCGCGGCGCCGCTTTCTGTGCCACGAGGAGTTACGTCTCAATCGGCGATTGGCTCCTGATCTGTACCTTGACGTCGTGTCGATTACTCGGGATGAGCATGGTGTACACGTCGGCGGGACCGGGTCGGCCGTCGATTATGCCGTGCGAATGAAGCAATTCGATGCATCTCAAGAGCTGCCGGCGTTGCTCGAGCGGCGAGACGTCAGCTGCGCCGAGATGGCGGCGCTCGCCGCGCGTTTGGCGGATTTCCACACCCTTGCATCGCGCTCCGATGCCGCACGCGACTTCGACTATCGCGATGGCTTGAGTCATTCGGTGCTCGGCAATCTGGCAACTCTCATTGCCCATCGCCAAGGTAGTACCGGCAACGCGGAATTGGGACACTTGCTCGACTGGACTCACGATACCTTGCATGAGCTATTGCCCGCAGTCGCGGAGCGGGAAGCGAGCGGTTTCGTGCGCGAATGTCACGGCGACCTGCATGCGCACAATATAGTTCGCTGGGACGGCCGGCTCACGCCGTTCGACTGCCTGGAATTCGATGCTCGCCTGCGCTTCATCGATGTCATGAGCGACATCGCATTTCTGGTCATGGATCTAGTGAGCTACCGGCGCGAGGACCTCGCATACCAGTTCCTGAGCAGCTACCTGGAGGTCGCGGGCGACTATGGCGGCATTCGCTGGCTGCCGTTTTACGCGGTATACCGCGCCCTGGTGCGCGCCATGGTCGACGCTTTGGGCGCCGAACAACGTCCGGCCGATTCAGAGTCCCTCAAAGGCAGAATGCTCGCCCGGATGCGCACGGCGGTGGAATTCACTCGTGCGCCCAAACCCACTCTCTACATCATGCATGGGCCGTCGGGTTCTGGAAAATCCTGGTTGAGCGAGCGCCTCGTCCCGATGCTCGGCGCCATTCGCATACGCTCCGATATTGAGCGCAAGCGCCTGTTGAAGGGTTCGGACGGCGGCGAGGGACAAGCGGCCGAAGCGAGCCGCTACACGCCCGAGAAGCGCGAGCGCATCTACCGCCATTTGATGGATTGCGCGAAGGCATCTCTTGCGGCCGGCGTTAGCGTGATCATCGATGCGACTTTCCTGAGATTGGCTGATCGTCAGGCATTTCGCGCATTGGCGGCGCGCTTGGCGGCTCGTTTCGTCATTTTGGCGTGCACCGCCGAGAAGACCGAAATCGTTCGCCGCATCGAGAGCCGCTCGCGCCAGGATCCTTCGGATGCCGATGTGGCGATCTTCGAGAAACAGTGGGCTCACCTGGAGGCCTTGAGCCCGGCGGAGGAGTGCGAGGTGGTGCGAGTCGATACCGCCTCGGCGGATTGGGAGTCGCAAGTGCGGGCGCTCGAGCGCAACGGGTCGTGACAGTGATAGCTGCCCCGAGCAACTTAAGCGGATCGCTGGATCCGAAGGGCGTCCGGTAATGACCCGTAACTCGAAAGCGGCGGAACGGGCGGGATCCCTGAATCGGATACCGTTTCGCGTTCTGCCCATGCTTGCGACACTCGTCGCGAAGCCGTTCGACAAGGCAGGCTGGGTGTTCGAAGAAAAGTACGATGGCGACAGGATCCTTGCCTACAAGGAAGGGGATCGTGTGCGGCTCTTGTCCAGAAACGGCAAAGATCGCACTGAGCGCTTTCCCCGGATCGCGGCAGCCATAGCGACGTTGCCTTCCCGCACTCTCCTCCTCGATGGGGAGGTCGTGGCTTTTGATAGCAACGGTGTCTCCCGATTTCAGCTCCTTCAGCGCGGCGAAAATGAGCCGGTGTATGCCACCTTCGATTGTCTATATCGTGACGGTAAGGATCTGCGGAGTGAACCGCTCTCCGTGCGGCGTGCGGTGATGGAGAGTTCGATCGGCCGGAGTCAGATGCTGATACCTGCGCAGAGACTCTCGGCAAACGGGGTCGAGGCATTTCGCGCGGTTCAGCGTCGGGGATATGAGGGGCTGGTCGCGAAAGATAATTCTTCCTCGTATGTCGAAGCGCGTTCACGCAAGTGGCTGAAAGTAAAGGCCCGACAGGAGGATGAGTTCGTGATTTGCGGGCACACGAAACCTGCGGGCAAGCGGCGGTATTTCGGCGCGCTCCTCCTTGGCGCCTACGCAAGCGGCAAATTGCGTTACGTCGGCAAGGTCGGAACGGGCTTCGACGAGACAACGCTCGCCGCGCTCTATCGGCGGTTCCGGCCACTGGTGAGATCGAAATCGGCGCTGGTCGACTCCCCGCGCGAGCAGGGCGTCGTCTTTGTCGCTCCTAAGCTGGTTGCCCAGATCTCGTTCCAGGAATGGACCGCGGACGGAAAGCTGCGGCAGCCGGTCTTCCTCGGTCTGCGCGAAGATAAAAGCCCGCAAGATGTTCTCATGCCGAAGCTTAAAAAGGGGCGAAACTAAACTCCATCGAGCGGCGTGGCAGCCGCCGCACGCCGGGCGTGCGCATAGAGTGATGCCACGGCGCAGCTCGCCATACGGGTGCGCACATTGTCGGCACGGCTGGTGAGAATGATCGGTACCCGTGCACCCAGCACGATACCGGCGGCATCGGCGTTCGCCAAGAAAGTGAGCTCCTTCGCGAGAAGATTGCCGGCCTCCATATCGGGTACGACCAATATGTCCGCATCCCCGGCCACCGGTGACTGAATGTGCTTGGCCGCGGCGGCCTCGAGACTGATGGCGTTGTCGAGCGCCAGCGGACCGTCGAGTAGACCGCCGACGATCTGGCCTCGCTCGGACATCTTGCAGAGCGCGGCGGCATCGATCGTCGAGGGAATTTTCGAGCTGACCGTTTCTACCGCGGAAAGGATCGCGACTTTAGGTCGATCTATCCCCAACGCGCGCGCAAGATCGATGGCATTTTGTACAATATCAGCCTTATCCTCCAAGGTGGGGAAGATGTTGACGGCTGCATCGGTGATGAACAGCGCCTTTGCGTAAGTAGGCACATCCATGATGAAGACGTGGCTGATGCGTCGTGCCGTGCGCAGGCCCGTATCTTTGTTAACCACTTCGGCCATCAGCTCATCGGTGTGAAGACTTCCCTTCATCAAGGCGTCCGCCTCACCCATGCGCACGATCTCGACGCCTTTGGCGGCCGCCGCATGACTGTGCGGCGTATCGACCAACCGGTAGAGGGCGAGATCCACATGCAGGGTGGCCGCGAGCGCGCGAATACGCGCCTGCGGGCCCACAAGAATCGGCTGAATGATGCCGGCGGCGGCTGCATTCAACGCAGCGGTCAACGAACTTTCATCGCAAGGATGAACCACCGCCGTGCGTATGGGTGCCAATGACTGGGCCGCACGGATCAAGGCATCGTACTTCGCATGCTTTCGCGCCACGTCCACTAGCGGTTCTCCTTCCCTCGGCTCAGAGCCACCAATAGGTGCTTGGGTTTCATACCGCGAGCCATGCAAATGTCTGACGCGCTGGAGCAGCGGACGGTGGCAAAACAACTCAATCAGATTGAGAGCCGGATTCCGATCGCGGTGAGCAGGATCATACGCCTCCCTGAGACGGATCGCGCACCCTTCATTGCCGCTCTGCGCCTATACTGAAGCAGCGATTTGCGCACGTCCCGGGGAAATTCCTGGAACCGGCGACCGTCTTGATATTAGCGGGCATTCCGACTTTGTCAGTTTCTTTGTATATGGCACTTGCATTCACGCGTCGAAGGCCAGGACGGGCGTCGTGGCCCGCGACGTTGTTGTGTCTGTTAGGCAGAGGCATTCTCGCGCTACGGTATCGCGTACGCCTGGAGGGCGCGGCGATTGCAAGGGGGCGCGGTGCGCCCGGCATTCTGTTTTTACCGAATCATCCCGCGTTGATCGATCCTGTCATTGTTATCGCCCATCTGCATGGGAAATTCGGTGTCCGGCCGCTCGCGCTGGAAGATCAGATCGAAGAGCCGGTGATTAGCGCGTTGGCGAACCTACTCGGCGTATTGCGAGTTCCGGTCCTGTCCGAACTTGACGAAGGCAGCGTGAAGGCGGTGCAACGTTCGATTGATCTTTGCATCGAAGCGCTGAAACAGGGCGAGAACGTGCTGCTGTATCCCGCCGGCCGGCTCATGCGTCATCGGTTCGAAACCCTGGGCGGCGTGAGCGCGGCCCACCGCATTATTTCGGAACTGCCCGACATCAGGGTCGTGCTGGTGCGAACTACAGGACTTTGGGGCAGCTCTTTCGGTTGGGCCTCGGGCAGGCCGCCCCGCCTGAAGGATGGCCTCGTCGGGCATATCCGACAAGTGCTGGCCAGCGGGTTATTTTTTGCGCCCAAGCGAGAGGTACAACTCGAGCTCGCTGAACCGGACGATCTTCCGCGCCAGGCGGGACGCCTCGAACTCAACGCCTATCTGGACAATTTCTATAACCATGCCGCCCCGCCCGCCCTTTACGTACCCTACAGCATCTGGGAAAAAGGCGGCCCGCGGGAGCTTGCGGAGCCCAAGCCAACTGCAGGGCACTCCATCAACGATGCACCGGCGGCCACCAGGCAAATCGTGCTTGCACATTTGCATGAAGTGACCGGCATCGACCGGCTGAATGATGATCAGGAATTGGCGCGGGATCTAGGTCTCGACAGTCTCGCAGTTACCGACACTCTTCTCTGGTTGGAAAGAGAATTTGCCGTGTCGGTGCCCAGCGTGGAAGCCGTGCGAACCGTGGGCGACATGATCATGGCGGCCTGTGGCATCGCATCGGCAGAGTCCTCGGATGTGCAAATCCCCGGCCCGTCGGCCGGGTGGCTCTCGAACCCAGGGGACGCGCGGGTGCAGATTCCCGAGGGCCAGAGCATCCAGCGGGTATTTCTCGCTCAAGGCCGCCGCAACCCCAGTCGAGTCATCGCCGCGGACTTGCAGCAAGGAAGCCGCAGTTATCGCGACTTGATCACCGCCATTCTGGCACTGCGAGCAAAGATCGCGGCGCTTCCCGGGCGGTACGTCGGGATCATGCTGCCCGCCTCCGTCGCCGCCGACACGGTTTTCTTAGCGACGCTTTTTGCCGGCAAGATTCCGGTGATGATCAATTGGACGGCCGGCCCGCGTGTCGTTCAGCTTGGGCTGGATTTGGTGGGGGTGCAAAAAATACTGACGGCGGATTTGCTCCTGCACCGCCTATCCGCTCAAGGCATTGAGCTCGCGGAGCTCGGCGACCGGTTAGTGTCTCTGGAAAGAATGGCCAGTACGATTCGCTGGACTGAAAAGCTCTCCGCAGCGATTCGCGCCCGATTTTCATGGCGCAGCTTAGAGCGGGTTACGGCCGCCGATACCGCGGTCGTGCTCTTCACCAGCGGCTCGGAATCGGCGCCGAAGGCGGTTCCGCTTACCCACCTCAATATACTGACCAATATCCGCGATGCTCTCTCCAGCTTCAATATCTTTGAATGCGACCGGCTCTTGGGCCTTCTGCCCCCATTCCATTCGTTCGGTCTGACCGCCACGCTGCTGTTGCCGCTTCTGGCCGGCGTAAAGGTGGTCCATCACCCGAACCCGAACGAGGTCGCGGCGCTCGGCAAGATCATAGAGACCTATCGGGTGACGATTCTGTTGAGCACGCCGACGTTCATATCGAACATTGTCCGTGGGAATGCGGGAAGCGATTTGACCTCGCTTCGCCTCTGCGTCACCGGAGCAGAAAAATGTTCGCGGGAGATCTATGAGTCGGTGAAAAATAGCTGTCCGCAGGCCGTCATCCTGGAAGGGTATGGCATTACCGAATGCTCGCCGATCGTTTCGGTCATGCGGGAGGACGACGTCCAGCCGGGAACGATCGGCAAGCCCTTGCCCTCGGTCAAGGCGCTCGTCATCGATATCGACAGCCACCTGCCAGCGCCGCCGGGACGAACGGGAATGCTGCTGCTTCGGGGGCCAAGCATCTTCGGGGGCTACTTGAACTATAGCGGCCCATCGCCCTTTGAGACATTCGAGGGTGCAACCTGGTATCGCACCGGTGATCTGGTCAAAGCCGATGAACAGAATCGGTTGACATTCATGGGGCGGCTCAAGCGATTTGCGAAAATAGGCGGAGAGATGATTTCGCTGCCGGCAATCGAAGAGGTGTTGACGCGCACTTATGCGCAGCCGGATGACAAAGGCCCATGCCTCGCTGTGCTGCCGACACCGGATGAGGCTCACCCGGAACTGGTCTTGTTCACGATTCGGCCGTTGGACCGGGCGCAAGTGAATAAGACCATCCAGGAGGCCGGGCTCTCGGGCTTGCACAACATTCGCATCGTGCGGCAAATCGACCAAATCCCCCTTCTTGGCACCGGGAAAGCGGATTACCGCACGCTTGCGCAGTTACTGACGACGGAACCACCCTGATTTCAGACCTCTATGATGACCTTCAAAGCATGAGTCTCTGCCGCGCGCCCAAATGTGTCATACGCATCGAGAATGGCTTCGAGCTTGAAGTGATGCGTGATGAGTTTCTTGGGCTCGATCTTTCCGGAAGAAACGGTTTTCAGGAGCATCGGTGAGGCACTACGTACGCCACCAGACGGACCAATCCGCAGGAAATGTGGCTCCATATCGTTGGGTGCGCTCCGATGGCGCCCGCCATGGTTCAAAACTATAGGTATTTAAGAACATGAACATTGTCGGACTTGCTGGAGGTCTCTCGAAACCTCCGTTCAGCAAGCAGATTTTGGTTTCCCTTCTCCCGCTATCCCTGGTGTTCGCAGCCTGGTCGCAGAGCCTTTTCGCGGATCAGGACGAGCCAGCCCCGGCGCCAGCCGCAACGTCCCAGCCGCCTTATACGCAGCAAGCCCCCGAGCAATTGCAACAGCTGGTTGCGCCGATTGCGCTGTATCCGGATTCGCTGGTGGCGCAGGTTCTGGCGGCATCCACGTTTCCCGAGCAAGTCGTTGAGGCCGACAGATGGGTGCAAGCGAATCCCGATTTGCAGGGCGACGCTTTAGCTCAAGCTGTCGACCAGCAACCCTGGGACCCCAGCGTCAAGGCGCTCACTGCGTTTCCGTCCGTCCTTGGAAATATGGATAAGAACCTCTCCTGGACGTCATCGCTGGGCGACGCCTACTACAACCAGCAACAGGACGTGATGGATGCCGTGCAGGCGATGCGCCAGCGGGCGCAGGCGGCCGGTAATTTGCAGAGCACGCCGCAGCAAACCGTGGCGACACAGGACTCGTCCATCATCATTCAGCCTGCGAACCCCGATATCGTTTACGTCCCCGCCTATGATCCGTGGGTGATTTACGGTGATCCTCTAGTGGCGTGGCCCGGTTGGTACCCGTATCCCGGAATTTGGGATGACGGCCCCTATCTCTCGTTCGGCGCGGGTTTCGGGATCGGCTTCTTTGGCGGTTTCGGATGGGGTTGGGGGCATTGGGGATTCGATTGGAATCGCCGATATGCACTGTACAACCACGAGAGGTATTACTCGAGGAGCAACACGTTTTACAACCGCAGCGCTTACTACCGGGCAGGAGGCGCGCGTGGCGTGCAATCTAACGTAGCGCGCGGAATGAACGGGAACCGCGCCGGAGATGCCGAACGCTCCGGCGCTGCTTACAACCGGCCTGGCGCAACGACCCAGCCCTTCGGCGGACAGCGCGAGGCGGCTCGAGGCTACGCCGAACCGAGCGGCGAGAGCGGAGTCCGCTCCGGCGCCCTCAGCGGCTACGATCAGGGCGGCCAAACGAGAAGCTTCTCGTCACGCGGAAGTTCCAGCCTTGGCGGCAGCCGCGGCGGCGGTGGCGGCGGCGGCGGCGGTGCGAGCCACGGCGGCGGCCGACCGCGGTAATCGAAGTTACATCCATGTCCCTGGCTTGCAAATATTTGAATATGGAGAGGCGCCACATGCGGCGAGCAAAGCTGAATATCAATAAATCTCATCGGGCACATCTTCCGCTGACCGCATTCGCTATCATTCTCTCGGTGGGTTGCTTTCCGCTGGGTTCCATGGCCCAGCAACCGGGTCAGAAGACCTTTTCATCTGCCGAGGAAGCGAGCAACGCACTGGTCACGGCAGCGCAGAGTAACGACGAAAAGGCGATGCTCGACTTGCTTGGCCCCGACGCAAAGCAAATTATCTCGTCGGGAGACGAGGCCGAGGACGCCCATAGTCGCGCTAATTTTGTGCAGCGCTATCGGGAAATGCACCGTCTGGTGAAAGAACCCGATGGAACCACTACGTTATATATCGGCGCCAAGAACTGGCCCACGCCCATACCGCTCGTGCACAAAGCCAGCTCGTGGTATTTCGACACCGACGCGGGCAAGAAGGAAATCCTGTACAGACGAATAGGCCGAAACGAACTATCGACTATTCGCGTTTGCCAGGAGCTCGTCGCCGCGGAAAAAGAATACCGCGACGTGCGGCACGGCGAATATGCTGACAAAATCTTCAGTGATGAAGGGCAACACAACGGCCTCTATTGGAAGGCGGCCGCCGGCGAGCCTCAAAGCCCGATCGGGCCGTTGGTGGCCTCCGCAGTCGCTCACGGTTATCCCGGCGGGGGCGAGAGTGCCCTGACCCCGTACCGCGGTTATTACTTCCATGTGCTGACGCGGCAGGGGAAAAATGCCCCGGGCGGTGCGAAGGGCTACGTCGAAAACGGCAAGATGACCGAAGGTTTCGCTTTCGTGGCTTATCCCGCTGAATACCGGGCGTCCGGCGTAACGACCTTTATCGTCGGCAGCGATGCAGTCGTGTACGAGAAGGATCTCGGAACACGGACCAGTGTGGTTGCCAAAGCCATGACGAACTACGATCCTGACTCCACCTGGCACCGGGCTGAGGAGCAAGCCGACCTCCGATGATACGTAGGTTTCCTGATGTTTCCTTCGGTTCACCCTTGTATCGTCGAATTATGAAATCGACGGACATTAGATTGGAAGACAATGTAGGCGCGTGGGATCAAGGGAT
>JBEKVP010000001.1:0-23645 GCA_049513935.1 Steroidobacteraceae bacterium | reverse complement strand
CGCAAAGGTATAGCTCAAACCGTTGCTGAAGCGTCCTTTCAAGCCTGCTTCGTAGTTGTTGACCGAATCCGGCGCATAGCTCTCGAGCTTCGGGCTTTCCTGGTAAATCCCGGTGAAGGGCACGGAGTTCGCGCCGCCGCGCCGAAAGCCCTGCGACCAGATCGCATACACATACTGATCCGGGCTGTATTGGTAGGATGGATTGATCTTCCAGGTGTTCTTCGACGCAGGTGAGCTGTGCGGCGTTGCAGGGATCAAGATATCGTACGTATAAACGAGATATGACTGAGAGTCGGTAAACTGCTGCTCGAAATGCCGGCCGCCGAAGGTGATTTGGCCTTGCGGGGTGAAGTGCCAGGTGAACTCCGCAAATTCGGATTTGTCCGTGAAGTGCTGGGTGTCGACCTGAGTGAAATTCTCATCGCCCGGCCCGACCGAGACCAGGCAGTTCGGGAACGTGTCGCCTGCGTAGTATTGAGCGGTGCAGCCTTGCGTGACGGTGCGCTCATAGGAGCCGGGACTTGGGATGAACCATCCACCGACGCGCGTCTGATCCTCGTAGAACAGGCCGACGACATAATCGAACATGGCGTCGGGCCCGGTCTTCGACACGAGCCGCAATTCCTGATCGAAGGTATGGGTGTAGTCGGTGAATAGCCCGGGTTCGATGTAGCGCGGGTTGAGCGGGTTGCCCTCATAGTAGTTATTGACGTTGAACGCGCTGATCGAGCCAATGGTGTATGTCCCATCCGACATCGTCCAGCCGTTCGTCGCGGCATAGGTGCTGGTGGACGAGAGCGTCGCGAATCCCGCGTCGTAGCTCAGATCGACGCTCGATAGGGTGGTCCTGCGCCAGTATTGCTGATCGATGGCACTGAAGGTCAATTTCTCGCTGCCGGCGGGGAACGTGATCCTCGGGTCGAGCGGGTAGGGACCGCCCGGAAACGTGCCGGTGGCCGGGAATGAAGGGATGTTCGGCCACGAGCCGCCGAAAGTGGAGTTCGCCCACGGACCGCCGTCGCCGTTGATGCTGGCGTAAATGAACCCGAGCTCTGCGTTGAATGCCTCATTGGGCTTCCAGAGCGCGCTCACACGGCCGGTAAAGGAATTTTGGTCGTTCCAATCGTTCTTGCCGTAAAACACGCCCGGGCTGTTCACGGGATCGGACGGATCAGCGAGCACCGGATCTCCGGTGAGCGGCGATCCGGTGCGCTTCAGGAGCCCATAGACGTCGATCCATCCGGGCTCGTACGCGTATTTCGCCGAGGCACGCAGCGCCACGGTGTCGCCGACCGGGACATTGAGCATGGCGCTCGTGGTGTAGGCCATGTGATTCGCGCCATCGACGAACCCCGTGCTCGCCTCGATGTTTCCTGCGAACGCGCCGAGCTGCGGCGCATTGGGGATGATCCGCAACGCACCGCCCAGTGCGCCGGCGCCGTACAAAGTGCCCTGCGGGCCGCGCAACACCTCGACGCGCTGAATGTCGTCGAGTTGCAGGTAGCCGTCGAACGGGGAATTGCCGATGTAGGTGCCGACCGGGCTCTGCTCGAACGTGCGGAACGATCGGCCCTGCACCGAGATGTCGCTCGCATTGAGGCCGCGAATGATCGGAACCTCCGAGCCCACCTGACGGCCGCCGAAATCGTAGTAGGCCAACCCCGGCACCTGGTTCGCGAGCGAGGCGAAGTCGACGGCCCCCGTGCGCGCGAGGTCTTCTCCGCTCACCACCGACAAGCTGTACGGGACCGATTCGAGCGTCGCCTCGCGGCGGGTCGCGGTCACCGTGATTTCGGAGAGTTCGCCCGGCGCCGGAGCGGCCGGAGCGGGCGCCTGCTGCGCCCATGCCCAGTGCGGAACGCCGTAGAGCGCCAGGCACACGGCCGCGCTCAGCGCCGTTCTCACCGGCTGAGCCGCGCGGCAGCGATTCTCGAGCCCCGTGGGTCTCTGGTATTTATTCCCCATGGTGCAATCCCTATGTTGTGGCCCGGCGCCCCCAAAGTTCTTGTCTTCGCAAGATGGCGGAGGGCCCAAGCGCTCTGGAAAGAGGTTAACACAACATCGGCGCGACTAGGACTCCCCGGGGGCCGGCGGGTGCGCCCCAGGTTGGCTCCGGCCAAATGATCATGCCGCGCACGATTCGGGTACGTACAATCGCTCGAAAATCGGCGGCGCGCAGGCATCCAGATCAAAGCCGCGATTCCAAGAGAGAGGGATCAACATGAATGCATTGACTGTCCGCGGCGCGAAACGGCCGGCGAGCTGTTGGGCCGTGCTGCTTGCCGGGGTGCTGCGACTGGCACCTCTTTTGGCCGCACAGGCCGCGGTCGGTGCCCTGGCACAGCCCGTGGCACCGGCTGCGGACCCATCCGGCGTCATCGTCATTCGCGCAGCGCGTCTCCTGGACGGCCGGGGCGGCGAGCCGCTCGCTCCAGCGATGGTGCGGGTCGAGGGCGACAAGATCGCGGCCGTCGCATCGTCGCTTCCCGTCCCGGCGGGCGCGCGCCTTGTGAATCTCGGCGACTCGACGCTCCTCCCCGGCTTCATCGACCTGCACACGCACCTCACCGGCCGAAGCGATGTGCACTGGGAGGACGCCCTGGTCAAAACCACGCCGGCCGAGGACGCGTTGTGGGGCGCGCACTGGGCGTTGGTCACGCTGATGGCGGGCTTCACCACCGTGCGCGACATGGGATGCGACTGGCCTTACACCGACGTCGCCCTGCGCAATGCGATCGAAGCGGGCGCCGTGCCCGGGCCGCGGATGCTGGTGGCCGGCGCTTACGTCTCATCCACCGGCGGCGCGGGAGATGCACTGCAGTTCTCGCCCTACGTGCAGGTCCCGCTCGTGCACAATCTCGCCGACGGTCCCGACGAGATCACCAAGGCCGTGCGCACGAATTTCAAGAACGGCGCGGACTTCATCAAGATTTTGGCGACCGGAGCCGTGCTCTCGAAGGGCATCATGCCGGGCGCTCAGCAGTATTCGGATGAGGAGATCCGCGCCGCCGTCGTCGAGGCGCAGCGCTGGGGCCGCGACGTGGCGGCGCATGCACACGGCAGCGAGGGCATCAAGGCGGCGATCCGCGCCGGCGTGCACACGATCGACCATGGCTCCGGTCTCGACGATGAGGCGATCGCGCTGCTCAAAACCCACCCGAATAGCTACTACGTACCCACCTTGGCATTGCTGTCGGTCAACCTCGATGAGAAGCGCGCGACGGTCTTTCCGCCGGCCGAGCTCGAGCGGATGCGGCAGCTGCGCACGATGGCCGAAGGGGGATTTCGCCGCGCGTTGGCCGCAGGGTTGCCGATCGGCTTGGGGACCGACGCGCCGGTCATCCCCCACGGACTCAACGCACGCGAATTCCGCACACGCGTGGCGCTCGGCGAGAAACCGATGGCCTCGCTCGTCTCCGCGACCCGCATCAATGCCGAAATCATTCACTGGCAGGACCGCGTCGGAACCGTGGAGGTCGGAAAGCTGGCCGATCTCGTGGCCGTACCCGGCAATCCGCTCAACGACATCAAGGTCACCGAGCGAGTGGGGTTCGTCATGAAAGGCGGCGTCGTGTACCGCTCCGAGCTGGCATCGGGCCGTTGAGCGGCCGCCGCACCACGCCCCCGGGCGCGGGCGCATGGCTGCCGTGAGCGCATGGCCGCGCTGACGCCCCCCGCCGGCGAGTCGCCTTCGCGCGCAACGCCGCGGACGCTGTTTGGCCATCCGCTTGGGCTCGCGACCTTGTTTCTCACCGAGATGTGGGAGCGGTTCACTCACTATGGCATGAGGGCGATTCTCGTCCTGTTCATGGTGAGCCCGGCCGCAGAACGCGGGCTCGGCATTCCCGACCAGGCCGCAAGCTCGATCTACGGCCTGTTCGTCGCGTCTTGTTATCTGCTCTCGCTCCCCGGCGGGTGGGTCGCCGACCGCTTGATCGGCCCGCAACGCGCGGTCGCCTGCGGAGGCGCATGCATAGTGCTCGGCAATGCCCTGCTCGCCTCCGGGACACTTCAGAGCTTTTCTCTGGGGCTCACGGTGATCGCGCTCGGTGTGGGACTGCTCAAGCCCAATATCAGCGTGCTTGTGGGTCACCTCTATCCCGAAGGGGGAGCGCGGCGCGACGCCGGCTTCTCGCTGTTCTACATGGGCATCAATGTGGGCGCGCTTCTGGGCGCGGTGCTCGTGCCGATCTCTGCGGCGCGCTTCGGTTGGCACGCCGGGTTCGTGCTGCCGACCATCGGCATGTTTCTCGGCTTGGTGCAGTTTCTGCTCACGCGCCGCAGCTTGGGAGCGCCCGACAGGAGGCCGCCGATGCGGGCGCGCTCCGGGTTGACGGTCATCGCGCTCGCCGCCCTGCTCATGGCCGCGGTGAGCCTCGCGACCGGCGGCGCCCTCAAGATCGATCCCCAGGAGGCGGCAATCGTCAGCTCGTGGCTCATGGGTTTGCTGGCGGCCGCCTACTTTGCGTATCTCTTGTTCTTCGCAGGCTTGTCGGCGAGCGAGCGTCATCGGGTCTACGTCATGATCGCGCTCTTCGTCGCCGCGACCATGTACTACTCGGCTCAGGAGCAGACCGCCACCTCGCTCACCCTCTTTGCCGAACGCTACACCGACCGAACACTGCTCGGATGGAGCATCCCCGCCGGCGTGTTTCAGAGCGTGAGCTCGATTTATATCCTGATCCTCGCCCCCGTTTTCAGTGCTCTGTGGATCGCGCTCGACCGGCGCGGCAGGGACCCCTCCATCCCGGTCAAGTTCGCCGCCGGCCTTCTGCTGATGGGGGCTGGATATCTGGTGATGTACGTAGCATCGCTCGAGGTCGCGGCGGGTCACCGGGTGCTGCCGACCTGGCTGGTGATCTCCTACGGCGTACAGATGTGCGGCGATCTGTGCCTGGGGCCGGTGGGACTCTCCTCCATGACCAAGCTGGCCGCTCCGCGCGTCGCGGGCCAGGTCATGGGAATTTGGTTCCTGTCGCTTGCTCTCGGCAACAATCTCGCGGGTCAATTCGCCGCGGGATACGACGCGAGCCATCTCGCCTCGGTGCCGGCCCTGTTCCTACGGATGGTCGGCTGGTGCGCGATCGGAGGCGTCGCCATGCTGCTGCTCACACCGCCGCTCAAGCGCCTCATGGAGCCCGACCGGTGAGTCGGGCGCGGAGGACTCGCCGGCCCCGGCCGCTGCGATCAGGCGGCCGGCTACCCACTGGTGGAAGTGATGGGTGGGCGCATCCATGACCGGCGAGAAGACGCCGCCCCGGAAGCCAGGCGAGACGCGGCCCTCCTGCAGGCCTTGGACCGCGAATACGTCCTCGCCGAACACGCCGCGCCAGGCCTCGTGGGTTGCCGCACGGCAGCTCTCGTATTGATCGGCGACCGCGCCCTCTCCCACGTAGAGAATGCGCACATCCTCGCGCGTCGAGTCGGCGGCGAGCGGGGTGAGAATCACCGCGAACGCGTGGTCTGCATGAAACCCCAAGAGCACGTTCGGATACAGCGAGGGGTACTCGGCGATATGCATGCGGTCGGCCGGCCAGTCATCTAAGCGCGGCAACCGGGTCCCGGCGACCTCGCTCAGGCGGTAAGCGAGCGACCGTTGGCCGGAAAACTGCTCGGAGTCCACGAAGCAGTCGTGATCTTCGAGCCGTGAATAGCTGTTGAGCGCGGGGTGAACCCACGGCAGATGGTAAGCCTCGCAGTAATTCTCGACGGCGAGCTTCCAATTGCAGCGCACCTCCAGACAGAGGTGCGAGTGATCGCGGCTGGGCTTAAGCCGCGACCAGCCGTGCTCGCCCACGAGCGCGCCGGCGCGCCTTCGCAACGGTGCGATGTGGCGCTCGAATTCCGGCGCATCGCCGCTGAGATTCACGAACAGGATCCCCAGGAACACGGCGCTCGGGACCGGCTTGAGTCCATGCGCCGAATTCGCGAATCCCGCGCAGGAGTGCTGGTTGACGCCGCCGATATGTGGCGTGCGCTTGAGCTCGCCGATGGTCGAGTAGGACCAGCCGTGATAGCGGCAATTGATCAGGCCTCGCACGGAGGTCGGCTCGCCGACCAGCTTCATGCCGCGATGGCTGCAGACGTTGTGAAACACGCGGAGCGCGCCCTGCTGGTCGCGTGTAATGAGCAGCGGCAGCCCCATGAACTCCAGCGGCTGCGCGAACGGCTCGTTCGGAATCGTGTCCGTAAAGGCGCATGCGGCCCAGGTACGCCCGATGAGCGCGTCGCGTTCGAGCAAGAAATGCTCGACGCTGGTGTACGCCGCGTTCGGCAGCCCGCCGGCCTCGCCGATCGGCCGGAGCACGTGCCGCAGCTCCTCGGGACTCACCGCAAAACCATTCTCGTACACCGACGGCACTATATCACCGCTCCTGTTCGCGGTGTCGTGCGCGGCACGAGGCCTTGTGGCAGACTCGGCGCCATGATGGGACGTCGCGAATCCACCCCCACCGGCGCCGTGCATGAGATCGAAAGCGCCTGGATAACGATGTCGGACGGGTGCCGCTTGGCGGCGCGCATCTTTATGCCCGACGGCGCAACGGCCGCGCCGGTTCCGGCCATTCTCGAGTACATTCCCTATCGAAAGCGCGACTTCACGCGCCGTCGAGACGAGGGCATGCATCGCTATTTCGCCGCCCACGGTTACGCCGCCGTGCGGGTCGACATGCGCGGCTCGGGCGAGTCCGACGGAATCCTCAACGACGAGTACCTCGCGCTCGAGCAGGACGATGCGCTCGAAGTCATCGACTGGATTTCCCGGCAACCGTGGTGTTCGGGAGCGGTCGGCATGATGGGCAAATCCTGGGGCGCCTTCAACGCGCTGCAGGTTGCGGCCCGCCGGCCGCCGGCATTGAAAGCGATCGTCGCCGTCATGGGAACCGACGACCGCTACGCCGAGGATGTTCACTACGCTGGCGGTTGTCTGCTCAACGAGAATTTCTCGTGGGGCTGCATCATGCAGGCGTTCAATGCGCGTCCTCCGGATCCCCAGATCGTCGGCGAGCAGTGGCGGGCGATGTGGCTCGCGCGGCTCGAGGCGGAACGCTTCTGGCCGCAGCTGTGGCTCGAGCATCAAACCCTGGACGGCTACTGGAAGCACGCCTCGGTGTGCTTCGACTACGAAGCGATCGTCTGTCCCGTGTGGTTGTGGGGCGGCTGGGAGGACTTGTACCGCGACACGCCGTTCCGCCTCGCGGCCCATCTTCGCGTTCCCCACAAGGTCACGGTGGGGCCGTGGGCCCATCTCTATCCGCACGAGGCGATTCCGCAGCCGGCCGTGGGCTTCCTCGAAGAGTCGGTGAAATGGTGGGAGCAGTGGCTCAAGGGCAGGGACACCGGCCTCATGCGCGAGCCCCCGTTGCGCTTTTACATGATGGATAGCGTCCGCCCGCAAACCCACTATACCGAGCGGCCCGGGCGCTGGATCGCCGAGCGTGAATGGCCGAGCGCGAGCGTGCGCACGCGCACGCTCGCGCTCGATGCGCAAGGTCTCGTTGAACGAGCCGGCGCGGAGAGCGCGCGCTCACTCGCCTCGGCGCAGTCGACCGGTCTTGCCGCGGCGGATTGGGGCAGCTTCGGTGTCCCGGGCGACGTCCCGGGCGATCAGCGGCTCGACTCGTTCGGCTCGCTCGAGTTCGACTCGGCGCCGCTGACCGATTCCATGGAGATCCTCGGAAATACCCACGTCATCCTCAAAGTGGCCGCCGACCGGCCCAACGCGCTGGTCGCGGTCAGGCTGATCGACGTGGCGCCGGACGGCAGCGCCACGATGGTCGCGCGCGGGGTTCTCAACCTGACGCACCGGACGAGCCGGGAAGCGCCTACTCCGCTCGTCCCGGACGAGCCCTATCGAGTCGATGTGCAGCTGACGGGCACCGCGTACGCGTTCCCCGCCGGTCATCGTATCCGCGTCGCAGTCTCCAACGCCTATTGGCCGATCGTATGGCCGTCACCGGAGCCGGTGACGCTCACGGTGTTCACGGGCACCTCGCAACTCCTACTGCCAGTGCGGTCGGCGGACGCGCAAGATGGCGCTTTACGGCCGCTGCCCGCACCGGAGTGCGGCCTCAAGTCTCCCATGCGAACCGTGCGCGAGGGCCGGCTGGAGCGCTCGGTCGCGATCGATCAAGTGACGGGGACCGTCACGCATCGCCTCTACATCGACGGCGGCGTGTTCGGCGATGTGGGTAAAATCCTCCTCGAGGACGTCGACCTCGAGATGGCCCATGTCTTCGAGAAGATCTATCGCATCCACCCGAACGACCCCAACTCGGCTTACGCCGCGATGACTCAAACCTACGAGATGGGCCGCAGCGGCTGGCAGGTGAAAATCGACGCCGGCGCCGCAATGACCTCGAGCGCGTCGACTTTCGAGCTCGACGCGTGGCTCGAAGCCTACGAGGGCGACAAGTCCGTATTCCGCAAGGAGTGGCGCTCGAGCATCCCGCGCAACAACCTCTAGCCGGGCCCGACGATCACATCAAGTCGCGCTTGATCTTGTGATCCCATGCCCTCTGGAAGACGACCTTGTCGCCTTCCGACGCCGTGATCGACTCCTTGAGGCGAAACTCATCCGCGGTCGAGGACAGCTCGAGCGTCGATTCCGTCGTCGTGTCCCAATCTCCGCGGTTCAGCTTGCTGAACCATCTCAATTGCCACACCGAGCTGTTCGGATCGCCCTCCTCGATGGACATGAACCAATCGCTCCCCCCGGACATGGTTGTGCCGATATCCTTGAGCGTCTCGGGCAAGTCGCGCAGCCGCTTGTGAATGATCACGCGGCCGTGTGCGTCCGGTCCTGACTGCCGCACCTCGTAGCTGCTCGAGCCGAGCGTATTGGTCTTCTCGCGAGCCACGATGCGATCCTTGATCTCGGCGATGGGCATCGGCGGCTCGGCGATGCCCATCGGGCGCACCGGAAGCGTCAGGCTCGACACTCCGGTGAGGATTCTGAGCTCCACCGGCCTGGGCGATGGCCAGAGCATGGGCCAGAGCGACTCGGACAGCGCGACGCGGATGCGGCTGCCCTTCTTGAAGCGATGCGCCGTGAAGTAGCAGGACACTTCGACATCGTAGTTCTCCCCGACCGCCAGGGGTGTCGGGTTCGTGTGGCTTTCGCGGTGCGTGAGGTTCCGAACGCCGTAACTCACCGACCACGATTTGCCGTCCGGCGTGACTTCGTTCAAGCGGGCCACCACCTTCGCCACCGGCTCGCTCGCCGACAGGCGCAGCTTGACCAGGGGATTGCCGAGTATCTCGAGGTCGTCGGCCAAGGGCTCGGTATCGAATAGCAGGGAACGGAGGTCGTCGGGGGTCTGGTCCGGCGGCAGATCGATGCTCATGTTCCACGGGAACCACTCGCGCTTCGTGAGTCCGAGCGTCTCCTGCGATTTACAAAGGAGCGCCGTGGAGGCGCCGGCGGCCGTTCCGAGCCCGTTCGCATTCAGGAACATCACGCGCGGCGCGATCCGCGGCGAGGGCCAGGAGCTCTCGGCGACCCAGCGCCCGGGAACGTCGCGCGGCCAAACCTCCGCCGCGCTCTTCTCTTCCATGAACACGCGAAACTGCGGCTCGTTCATGATCCCGGTGTCGATGCCCTTGAGCCACTGGGTCCACCAGCGCACTTCTTCGGTCACCCAATCGAGTCCCGGACCCGGGTCCGCAATCTCGGGATAGCGGTGGCCCCAGGGGCCCATGAGTCCCTTGCGCGGAACGGACAAGTGGGCGAGCGAGCGCGGCAGAAAATCGCGGTAGGAGTCGATCTGCCCGCCGACGACGTAAACCGGGCATTGGATGGCCGAATAGTCGGTCGCGACGGATCCATGCTGCCAGTACGCGTCGTAGCGCTGATGCGAGAGCCAGGTGGCGAGAATCGGCGGCGTGTGGTTGAGTCGTGCGATCCACATGTCGCGCCAGCGATCGCCGACGATCGCGGGATCGGGCGAAGCGACCATCACGTTCTTGAACTCGGCGCCCCAGTCGTACATGTCGAGCGTGAGCGCACCTCCGACATAGTGCGCGTCGTCCGTGTATCGGTTGTCGGTCGCACACTGCGGCATGATCGCTTTGAGCGCGGGCGGCCGCATCGCCGCGGCCTGAAAAGAGGCGAAGCCGCCCCAGGAGATGCCGCGCATGCCCACGGCGCCGTTCGACCATCGCTGCCGCGCAAGCCACGCAATCACCTCGACCGCATCGTCCTGCTCCTGCTGCAAGTACTCATCGAGCAGGAGCCCGTCCGATTCGCCGGACCCGCGGATGTCCACGCGCGCGAACGCGAATCCATACGGAACGAAGGCGCTCGCCCACTGGTCGTCGCGGCCGCGCTCCAGATCGCGCTTACGGTACGGAATGTATTCCCAGACGACCGGTACGGGCGTGTGGTCGGCGCTCAGGGGAATCCACAGGCGGACCCCGAGCCGAGTGCCGTCCTTGAGCGCGATCCAGTCGTTCTCGATCGTTCGAAAAGGCTGTTTTTTGGGCATCCGCCACGGCCCCTTGCCCGGCTCATCGCCCTCTGCCGCCGCGCAGACGCCCACGGCAACGGCACACCCGCTGAGCAGGAAACCGCGTCGGGTCATCGGCGGCATGATCATCCCCCTCACTTTCTGTTGTTCGACCGAGCTTAGGTCAGCGTGGGATTCGGGTAAAGTCAGGAAAGTTCGTAACGGCAGGAGCCATGCCATGCGACGATTCCTGGTGCTGGCCGCCCTGCTTTCATGCGCAGCGCAGCTCGCTCACGCCGAAATCTCGTTGCCGGCGGAGCACTTGGCGCAAGTTATCGACGCCCTCGATGTCGAGCATCACTGGCCCGCCGGCGTGCACATCAGATGGGACACGGGGGTTCCCGACGGCGTCGCGGAAAGGGGTTGGGGAAAGCATACTCATTGCAGCGCTTTCGCGGCCGCGGCCGCGCAGCGGGCTGGAATCTATCTGCTGCGTCCGCCGGAGCACAAGCAGCTTCTGCTTGCGAATGCGCAGTACGACTGGCTGGCCGGGAAAGGAGCGGCAAAGGGCTGGAAACCGCTGCAGGACGGATTCGAAGCGCAACGCTACGCCAATCAAGGCTGGTTCGTGCTCGCCACGTACAAGAATCATCGCGGCGATTTGCCCGGCCACATCGCGATCGTGCGGCCGAGCGATAAAGACGCCGGCACCATCGCCATCGAGGGACCGCAAATTACCCAGGCGGGCGGCACGAACTACCGCAGCGTTGCACTGCGCGCGGGCTTCGCCGGTCATCCGTCCGCCTGGGCCCAACACGAGGTCCGTTTCTACGCCCACGCGGTGCAGCCCGGCGCGCTTAACTGAGGTTCACTGAGCCGCGGCGGCAGCTTCTTCAACCCCTTTGAGCATGCGGTCGAGGTCTGGCCGGGAGAAGTACCGGCCCGCGAGCACCACTGCGCGAATCGTGCGGGTATTGCCGATGTCCTCGAGCGGGTTGGCATCGAGCAGCACGAGATCCGCCACTTTGCCCTTCTCGAGGGTTCCCAGGTCGGCGAGACGTCCCATGAACTCGGCCGGATTGCGCGTGGCCGTCTGCAGCGCCTGCATGGGCGTAAGGCCCGCCTGGACGAACAGGGCGAGCTCTTGGTGCAGGCTGAAGCCCGGGAATACGTGCACGCCGGCGGCGGTGTCGGTCCCGGCCATGAACGGCACTCCGGCGCGGAACATGGCGAGCGTCATGTCGAGCTCCATCTGGACGAACTGCTTGCGCACCGGCAACGGGTCCGTATCCATGTCCTTCATGATGTCGCGCACGAACATGGGCCAGGTCCGGTCTTTCCAGGCGGCGGGGGCGTACTTCGTCAGCGGGTCGTGGCTCAAGTCGATATCGTCGACCAGCCATTGACCTCGCTCCCATACCAGCGTGGGGACTTGCCAGGTACGATTCTTCGCCATGAGCGCGATCAACGTACGTGCCCGGCCGGCATCGAAGGTCTTGACGTTTTGGCCCAGGCTCTTCGGGCCTTTGATGAGCTGGTCCTCGATCGTCGAACACCCTTCGAACACACCGGTGAAATGCTCGATGCTCTTTTGACCGGCGTTCGAGGCTTCCGAGGCGCGCACCGCGTCGGGCACGTGCCCGACGAATATCAATCCCACCTTCTTCGCCTCGTCGGCGGCCGCAAAGTAGCCCTCGCGCGGAATCAGCGACTGAATCTTGATGAAGTCGACGCCCTGGGCCTTGAGGTCATCGACTACCTTGCGCCCGTCCGCAGCGCTCGCCACCGGCGCGGAGCTCGGAAAGCGCGGCGTCGGCCCATCGAGCATCGGGCCTGCGATGATCATCCGCGGCCCGAGAAGCCGGCCGGCCGCGATATCCGCGCGCCATTGCTTGAGCACCTCGAGATCTCCGCCCATGTCGCGCACGCCGGTGATGCCGTTGGCGACGAATAATGGCAGCGTCACTTTCTCGTTGCGCGGCAGCCAATCGCCGAACACCGTGTGAACGTGCATGTCCCAGAGTCCGGGAATCAAGTACTTGCCCTGGGCATTCACCACCGTCGCGTGCGTCGGCGCGCGCACATCGCCGCTCTTTCCGAGCTCGATGATGTGCTGATCTTTGACGATGACGGTCATGTCGGGTTGCGGCGGCGTCCCCGTGGCATCGATCACGCTGACATGAGTAAACGCCAAGGTCGGGCTCGATGCGCCGGGTTGCGCACAGGCGCCGGCGGCGGCGAGGAGTAGAAACAGTCCAGTGAACGCTCTCATGGCCGCAAAATGCCACATCTCGTCGGAGAGTGCGATGGCGTTACGGCTGTCCGCGGCGTGGCCGCGGCGTTCGGCTCGCTTCTAGGCGGCTGATGCCTTCGGCGCTGTTGCTGCAGGCCTCTCGGCCTCGGTTTGGCCACGCACTAGGAGTACCGGAATGCTCGCCGCGCGCACCACTTGCTCGGCATCGCTGCCCATGGCAAGGCGCAGGAAGCCCCGGCGGCCGTGAGTGCCCATCACGATGAGGTTCGCATGCCACTCCTTCGCCTGCTCTAGAATCAGATCCGCGGCCGCGCCGCCAATGGCTTCGACCATGACGCAGGTGGGCTTGATGCCTTGGCGCTCCACCGTGGTTTCCGCGGCGCCCAGAATTTCCTTGCCGCGCTTGCGCAGTGATTCAAACAGATTCTCGCCATAGATCCCGGGCGCGTAGGTGTAGTCCAGCACGTACTCGTTGACGATATGCAGCAGGCAGAGCTGACTACCATGAATCTTGGCGAGCTTGACGGCTTCGTTGAGGCCCGCCGTCGAGGCCTCGCTGCCATCGACCGGGACCAATATTTTGCTATACATGAACGTCACTCCTCTGGTTAAGGTCATTCATTGCCGGGTCCAAGTTCGCCTCAAGTTACTGCCGACCAGACGGGTGACGCTCGAATAGGTGCATTGCCTTGCGAGTTGGCGCTTGGCATCCTCGTAAGCCTCGCGCAGCGCATTTACGGCATCTCCGTGCGCCTCGCCGGGCTGTGTCGCGCTTTCTGCGTGAATCTCCGCCCCGGGGACGCTCAGGTGAATCCTGGCCGAGCACTGCCTCGCCGCGCCCTCCGTTCCGCTCCTACCCTCGAGCACGATGTGGCAAGCAGTGACGCGGGCATTGAGCGATTGCAGGCGCAGGCCGAAGCCGCGTGCGCAGCATTCGACTGCACTGGAACGAGGCAGGTGGCGGAAGGCGATGGTGATTGGAGCAATCAAAGCGGCAATCCTATTTGAGCGTCCGGGCAAGTATCCACGCTGCCCGCGATCCGCTAAATAGGTAGATTCCCGTGTGCCGCTGCGGCCACTGCCGCTGCGGCTGCCTTAGGTGTGGTCCGACAGACTGAGCTGGAGCTTCACCAGGTGCGCCACGGAGCGAGCACCCATCTTTTCCATGACCTTGGCGCGGTGAATTTCCACGGTCCGCTCGCTCAACCCCAGATCGATCGCTATGACTTTGTTGGCCGCCCCATCGACGACAAACTCCATGACCTGCTTTTCGCGAGGCGTGAGCGATTCGAAACGCTGCAGCACGTCGGCGCGGCGCGCGAGCGTGCCGCGGTTCTCCCGATCCTGTTGCAAAGCGTGGTTCACCCGGTCGAGCAAGTCTTGATCCCGGAAGGGTTTTTCAATGAATTCAAAGGCCCCCTCCTTCATGGCCTGCACCGCCATGGGCACATCGCCATGCCCGGTGATGAATATCACCGGCAACATCGCGCCCATGCGGTTCAAGTGCTGTTGCAGCTCGAGGCCGCTCATGCCCGGCATGCGGATGTCGAGCACGAGGCACGCGGCAATGTCGGGCTTGAATTTCTCCAGAAACTCTTTGGGGTTCGCGAACGCCGCGGTCTTGTAGCCTACCGTGTTCAACAGCAGACCCAGGGCTCGGCGCATGCCGTCATCGTCATCGACGATGTACACCGTCGCGGCAGCCGAAGCTTCATCCGCCTTGGCCATGGCTTCTCTCCCTCATGACGGGACAATCGGCAAACGAAACCAAAAACGGCTGCCGGTAGGCGAGGCCTTCGCAAAGCCGATCGTCCCTTCGTGGGCCTCGATGCTCGCCCGGCTGGAGGCCAGTCCGAGCCCGGTTCCGCCCGACTTCGTGGTAAAAAAGGGATGAAACAATTTGTCGGCAACCTCCGCGGGGATGCCGGCGCCCGAGTCGATGATGCTGGTCTCGACCGAATACCGATCCGCGGCCACTTGAACAACCACCTGCTCTCCCGAATTCTCATTGCTCGCGTCCAAGGCGTTTTGCACCAGCGAAAAAAGCACGAGCTGGATCCTCAGTCGATCTATGCTGACGTCGGGCAGCGGCGACTGAACCTCGAACTTGAGGCTGATGCGCGCGGCCCGCGCGAGCGCATCGAGGGCGGGAACGAGCTCCGCTACCACGGCCGACATCTGGCTTGGAACGCGCACCGGTTCCGTATGATCAAAGAGACGCCGAATGCGCCGGATCCCCTCACCTGCATTCAAGGCTTCCGTATTGATCTGCTGAAAGACCTCGCGGGCGCGCGGCACCATCGGTTCGGCCCGGTTCAAGAGCCGATCGCCGGCCTGACTGAAAGTGGCAATCGCCCCGAGAGGCTGATTGAGCTCATGGGCGATGCCGCTCGCCATTTCCGCCAGGGCCGAGACGCGCGCGAGTTCCATCAGTCGGTTGAGAATGGCTTCCGATCTCGCCGAATCGTGCTTGGGTTCGTCCAAAATGCCACCTTGCTCGAGGCGTCTTGCAGCGGTTGAGGGTATACGATATGCGACCCCTGGAGGGAATCGAGGGCTAGTTTGCCGGACTCGCGGCCCTTCTTCACTGGGGGTTTTCCACAGAGAACTGCACCTTGCCCTTAGGCGCCGGCTGGCGATGCCCCCGTCCCGAGGTCGTGCTAGGCTTTCCCGGCGTGGATAAAATCGCCTCCATCTCTCAGCAGCTGCTGCAATTCTCCCCGGACGCCCTCATTGTCGTCGATGTCAATGGGACTATCCTATTCGCCAATGCCACGTCCCGATCCTTGTTCGGTTACACCCGTGAGCAGCTCGTGGGCCAATCCATCGAGATGCTGGTGCCGGATCGCTTCCGATTTCGCCATGGTGCCCATATGGCGGGATTCTTGCGCGATCCCGCGGCGCGGGAGATGGGGGCCCGCCTCACCGATCTGTTCGCCCGGCGAGCGGACGGCACGGAGTTTCCGGCCGGCATACGACTAGCCCCCGTTCATGACGGCGAGAAGATGTTCGTGGCGGCCGCGATTCGCGACATGACGGAGCGACGCGCCATCAACGATGCCTTGGTCATCGCGCGCGAGGAGGCGGACCGCGCCAATTTGGCGAAAACCCGCTTTCTCGCGACCGCGAGCCACGATCTGCGCCAGCCGTTGCAGACCATCCGCCTGCTCAATGCCTCCATGCTGACCATGACGCCCACGACGGCCGACATACACGACCTCCTGCGGCGGCAAGAGTCGGCGATCGACAGTGCGAGCCGGATGTTGAATTCCCTGCTTGATATCACGCGATTGGAATCGGGGGCCATCGAACCGCACCTTTCCTCGATAGGTCTCGCGTCGATGTACGAAGACCTGGAGCGCGAGTTCGAGCCCTTGGCGCTTGCGAAGCGCTTGCGCCTCGAATTCCCGCAAACTTCGAAGGCGGTCATCTCCGATCGGATCCTGTTCAGCCAACTGCTGCAAAACATTGTCGGCAACGCCCTCAAATACACTGAGAGCGGTTTCGTGAGGATCTCGGAAACAATGGATACCGACGCCCTGATCCTGACCGTCGAGGACTCGGGGATCGGCATCCCTCCCGATAAATTGGAGAGGATTTTCGACGAGTACTACCAGGTGGATCAGTCCGGAGCCCAGCGAACCGGTGTCGGCCTGGGGCTCGCTATCGTGCGTGAGGTATCGCGATTGCTCGGCTATTCGGTGACCGTCACATCGGATCTTGCCCGCGGCACGCAGGTCCGGATACGCATACCGCTGCAACGCGTTGCAACGGAACAGCCTCCCGCGAGCCGGCCGCCTGAGGTCATCGCGAGCGCGCATTCCCGGGGTACCTGCCGGGTGGTGCTGCTCGAGGACAACGACGCCGTGCGCGCGGCGACCGAGCTGTTTCTATCCCTCGAGGGCTATGAGACCCGCAGCGCTGCGAGCATTGCCGATGCGGAATCGATGCTGGCCGACCTCAAGCCGGGCGATGTGCTGATATCGGACTATCACCTGAATGGCACCCTGACGGGCCTCGATGTGATACAGCAAGTGCGCGCGCAGCTCAAGCTCGAAGTCCCCGCCATAGTCCTGAGCGGCGATTTGCCGTCAATGATGCGGATGGTGAAGACCTCCATCCCCCGGTGCTGCTTCTTGAGCAAACCCGTCGATACCAATGCGCTGTTGGCGGCCATCTCTGACCTGTCCGCCGCATAGAGCTCGATAATGGGTACCCTCGGGTCCGAGCCCCAGTGCCTCGAGCCAGTTGCGACCTCCCTGTCGCAATTCACCACTCGCCTTAAGCCCGCTAGGCTTTGCGTCTTATGGACCGGAACCTTATCCCGAGCTTCATCGCTTTCTGTGCGACCGCTCCGCGCGTACGCCGCAGCTCTTTCCCCGCCTGCGTCGCCGAAAGTCTCGCCTTGGCCAGGCTCCGGAGGCTCTTCACATCCTCTTTCGACCACGCCGACACCAAACTCCGCTTTCGCTTAGCCATTAGTCCTCCGCCTCGAAAAAACGCACATCATACCTGCGGGGTAATACGAATGGAATTTCGTCAGAGAGAGATCCGCACCGGCAGATGGCTGAACCCGCGCACGAAAGAGGATCGAACTCGCGTCGGCTCGCCCATGACCTCGAGCACGCCGGGTCGGGTCAGGAGTTCCTCCCAGAGGATCTTCAATTGCAATTCGGCCAGCCGGTTGCCTACGCAGCGGTGTATACCGTAGCCGAAGGATAAATGCTGCCGCGGGCGCTCCCGATCGATGATGAAGCGGTCCGGCTCCGAAATAGCGGATTCGTCGCGGTTGCCCGACAGATACCACATGGCGAGTTTGTCGCCCTTGCTGATGTGCTTGCCCCCCAATTCCGCGTCGGCGAGCGCCGTGCGGCGCATGTAAGCGAGCGGTGTCTGCCAGCGGATGATTTCCGGCACCAGGCTCTCGACCAACGCGGGATTGGCACGCAGCTTGGCCATCTCCTGCGGATGGTCGTGCAAGGCCAATAAGCCCCCTGTCATCGAATTCCTGGTGGTGTCGTTGCCGCCCACGATCAACAACGCCAGGTTGCCCATGAACTCCGCCGGTCCCATGTCCCGCGTCCCGTCTCCATGGGCCAGCATCGATATCAGGTCGGTACGCGGCGGCGCGTTGATTCGCTCGCTCCACAGACGGCTGAAATACTGCAGCATCTTGCGCAGCTCCGCCATGCGTACTTCGGGTTCAGGCGCATCGGGATTGGTGAGCTTGTTGGCGGTGGCCATATCGGACCAATGCGAAAGCAGGTGGCGGTCCTCGAGCGGGAAGTCGAAAAGAGTCGCGAGCATGTAAGTAGTGAGCTCGATGGAGACTTTCTCCACCCAGTTGAATGTTTCGTTGCGGGGCAGACTGTCGAGCACCTTGCCGGTGCGTTCGCGTATCAGGATCCGCCAATTGTGGAGGTTCGCCGGCACCACGATCGGGTTCACCGCCTTGCGTTGTTCGTCATGCTTGGGCGGATCCATTGCAATGAACATCGGCAGCTTCTGCTCATCCCCCGGCGGGAAGTCCATCAGAGTGATGCCGTCCTCCGACGAGTAGACGCGGTGACTGGACTCAACCTGCATGATGTCCTGGTAGCGCGTGACCGACCAGTAAGTGCCGATGCCCGGTATCGGGCTGTGGGACCGGTGAACGGGACTCTCGCGGCGAAGGCGTTCGAACACGTACCCGACTGTATCGTCAACGAAGCCTTGCGGATCGGCTGGATTCAATTGCTCGAGGGGCAGCGCGGCGATTCGTGCACGCGCCGCCGCGCGGCCCGGGCTTTCCGGATGCGGGCCACTGGGACGAAGCATCGGGTCAATCATTGGCGAACCCCCAGGCGAGGAATTCAAGGCGTTGGCTGAGGCTTTAGTTTATCCGTACGCCTGAGGACATTAAACTTCCCGTACCCCGAATGCGCCGGCTGCTGCCGCCACGTCTTTGGGAGTCGTCGCTATCCAAAGGAGGCTAAATTGACAAAGATCCACCTGTGGGCCGGCCTGACCGCGTTGGCCCTCGCCGCATGTCTCGCGCGCGCCGATGAGGCCAAGACCTCCGGGCTCGACCAGGTCTACGCGACGCTCATGAGCAAGCGCTTCGTCGATCTCACGCATGCGTTCGGGCCCGATACGCCGCACTGGAAAGGCTTCGGCGAGATGAAGAAGCGCACGCTCTACACGATCGAGAAGGACGGATTCCAGGTGGATGAGATTTGCCACGTGGGCCAATGGGGTACGCACGTCGACCCGCCGGCTCATTTTCACAAGGGCCTCAAGACCGTCGATCAGATCGCGCCGAAGGACCTGCTGATGCAGCTGGTGGTACTCGACGTGCACCGGCAAGTAGGAGTCAACCCCGACTACGTGGTGTCGCTCGATGACGTAAAGGCCTGGGAGAGCCGTCACGGCCGGATCCCCGAGCACGCATTCGTCGCGCTGCGCACCGACTGGTCGCATCGATGGCCAAGCGATGAGGCCATGCAAAACAAGGATTCCGCGGGCGTCGCTCACTATCCGGGCTGGAGCATGCCGGTGCTGAAGCTGCTCTACGAGGAGCGGCACATCGCCGCCTCCGGTCACGAGACCACCGACACGGACCCGGGGCTCGCGGTCACGAAGGACGACTACTCGCTCGAATCCTACGTGCTCGGCACGAATCACTACCAGATCGAGCTGCTCGCGAACTTGGATCAGCTGCCCGAGGCCGGCGCGTTGATCATGGTGAGCTTTCCCAAGCCGGAAGGGGGCACGGGATTTCCCGCTCGGGCCGTGGCGATCCTGCCATGAGCTCGGGATTGATCGAATACGCGGCCGCTTCGCCCCGCGTGCGCGCCGTCTACGACGACATCATGAAGACCCGCGGCACCGACTGGGTCAACAATTTCTGGAAGCGGATCGCGCACGACCCTCAAACCCTCGAGCGGGTATGGCGCGACATCAAAGAGGTGATGCAGCCGGGCGCTCTCGACCCGCTCGTGAAGGAGCTCGTCTACATCGCCGTCAGCGTCACCAACAATTGCCGCTATTGCATCGCCTCGCACACGGCGAGCGCCCGGAACAAGGGGATGACCGAGCAGCAGCTCGCCGAGCTGCTCGCGGTGGTCGGTCTCGCCAACGAGACCAACCGCTTGGCGATCGGCTACGATGTCGCGGTCGACGAGCGGTTTCTGAGCTCGCCGCCCGGCGCGTGACGGAGATGGTAATCTTTGCGGGCGGCGGGAGCGCCGCGCGGATCCCATGGCCGCGCGGGACCCCTTAACAGAGGCGGTGGATGCAGCGCGAACAGATCGTCTTCGTCGGAACCAGCGACCTATCGGGACACTTTCGCGGCAAGAGTTTCCCGGCCGCCGACCTGCCCGCTCGGCTGAAGCGCGGCGTCGGGCTCGCTCCGACCAACATCTTCATGTCTGCGTTCGGGCCGAGTCAGATGACGACCTTCGGCACGGTCGGCGAGGTGTTCCTCATCCCGGACCCTGAAACCCGGGTGTTCGTCGCATTCGATGCGAGCGCTCCCGAGTATTTCTTCCTGGGCGACATCAGAGCCGCGGACGGGTCGCCGTGGAGTTTCTGTCCGCGACACATCCTGCGCCGGGCGCTGGAGCGCCTCGCGAGCGAGACCGGGGTGCGGTTGCTCGCGTCCTTCGAGCAAGAATTCACGTACGGGGGGCTCCCCGCCCAGGCCTGGCAACCCTACGCGCTCGAGACCTTCCGGCAGCAGGGCCTGTTCGGCGAAGCGCTGCTCGCCGCCATGCGCCAGGTGGGCGTGATCCCCGACTCGTTCCTGGCCGAGTTCGGCGCTCAGCAGTACGAGGTCACCTCGGCGCCGGCCATAGGGCTACGCGCCGCCGACGATGCGGTGGTCACGCGCCAGCTCGCGCAGGCGGTCGCATTTCGCTTGGGCCATCGCGTGAGCTTCTGCCCGATTCCGGAGCCCAACGGCACGGGCAACGGGACGCACATCCACTGGAGCTTCAAGGACCCGGGCGACCGGCCGGTGCTCTACGACGAGGGCCGGCCATGGCAGCTGTCGCCCATGGGACGACATTTCATCGCCGGCATTCAGCACCACCTGCCGGCGCTCTGCGCGGTGACGGCGCCCTCGGTCGCCTCTTACTACCGGCTGCGCCCCAATCGCTGGGCGCCCGTGCGTGCCGACGTCGCGCCGCTCGATCGCGGCGCGGCGATCCGGATCTGTCCGGTGTCGGGCAACGACTCCGCGGAGCGGGCGCGGCAATTCAACGCCGAGTTTCGCGTCGCGGATGCCGCTGCGAGTCCCTATCTCGCACTCGCGGTTCTGGTGCAGGCCGGCCTCGACGGCGTGCGGCGGCGCCTGGAAATCGAGACCGTGAGTGCGCCTCCGCTGCCCACGAGCCTGCGCGAAGCGCTCGACATCCTGGAAGAGAGCCGTGCCGCGGCCGAGTGGCTCGGCGCGGATGTTCACTCCGCGTATCTCGCCTTCAAGCGCGCCGAGCTCAGCGGCCTCAAGGATCTCGACGAAGGCGAGATCTGCCGCCGGTATGCGGAGGCCTATTAACATGCAGAAACCCATCGGCGCCGGCCTCCTCGCCCCCGATGAGCCGCCGCCCTTCCTCGAGGAGCGGCCTCACGGGCGCTCGAATTTCGTCATCGTGGTCGACCACGCGAGCGCCTACATTCCGCGACGGCTCAATAATCTGGGGGTCAGCCCGGACGAGCTCAAGCGCCACATCGCATGGGATATCGGCGCCCTCGCGGTCGCGCGCCGGGTTTCGGCGGCGCTCGACGCGCCGCTCCTCGCGCAAAACTACTCGCGCCTCGTCATCGACTGTAATCGCGATCCCAAAGTCGGCACCTCGATCTGCACCGTGAGCGAGCATACCGCCATCCCCGGCAACGTGGATCTCAGCCCTGAGGAAGCGCGCTCGCGGCGCACCGAGATCTTCGAGCCCTATCACAGCCGGGTGCGCGCGCTCCTCGATGAGCGGCAGAAAGCGGACCGGCCCACGATCCTCATTGCCCAGCACAGCATGACCAACGTGTACAAAGGGAACGCGCGGTCCATGCACGCCGCAGTGCTCTACAACCGCGATCGCCGCTTCGCCCACCTGGTGCTCGGAGAGCTGCGCCGCGAGCCCGGTCTCGTTATCGGCGACAACGAGCCTTATTTCGTGAGCGATGAGACCGACTACACCATTCCCGTGCACGGCGAGGCGCGCAAGCTCCCGCACGTCGAGATCGAGATCCGCCAGGACTTGATCGTGGGCGAGGCCGGCCAGGCCGAATGGGCCGATCGCATCGCTCGCGCCCTCAAGGACGCCGAACGAGCCATCCTAGGAGGTTGAAACAATGAGTCAAACCTTGAGCCGCGAGGTCGAGATCGAGCCGGCCCACACCGCCCTGTTGTTCGTCGACGTGCAGAACTTCAATTGCACCTGGGACGGCGGCGAATACGCCAACGTGAGCGCGGCCGAGAAAGAGCAGCGCTACGGCTATTTCTTCCGCGCCTTCAAGGAGACCGCGCTTCCCAACATGGTGCGGCTGCAGCAGGCCTGCCGGCGCGCCGGCATCGAGGTCACCTACACGGTGGTCGAGAGCATGACCCAGGACGGCCGCGACCGCTCGCTCGACTACAAGATCACCGGATTTCACGTGCCGAAGGGCTCGCCGGACGCCAAGATGGTGGACGAGCTCGCGCCCGCGGCCGATGAGATGGTCTTTCCCAAGACCTCCTCCTCGGTGTTCATCTCGACCAACATCGACTACGTGCTGCGCAATCTCGACACCAAGTACCTGATCATCGCCGGCTGCCTCACGGATCAATGCATCGACTCCGCCGTTCGCGACGCCTGCGACTTGGGCTATCTCGTGACGGTACCGACCGATGCCGTCGTCACCCAGTCCCAAGAGCGGCACGATTGGTCGCTGCGCAATAACCGCGGCTACTGCCGCCAGCGTACGACCCGAGAGCTTCTCGAGGAGATCGCGCGCCTCTCCGGCAAATGACGAGTTTGGCCTCGCGTTTGAGGCTGCCGGAGGCTGTTGGCCTGTCGCTCTCCGTGGTCGCACCCACCGTCACGGCGGCGTTCAATATCACCTTGGTCGTGCAGGCCACGGGGGCGGCGGCGCCGCTCGCGCTCGCAATCGGCATGGTCGCGATCGCGCTCGTGGCACTCTCCTTCATGGCCTTCACGCATCGCGTCGCGCACGCGGGCTCCGCGTATGCATACATCGCACACACTTTCGGCAGCCGGGCGGGGTTCATCGCCGGATGGACGCTGCTACTCACCTACCTGGGATTCGCCACCGGTTTCGCGGCCCTGGTCGGGAGCTTCACCGGCGCCGCGCTCAAGGAGATCGGCATCGAGGTCGGCTCCTGGTGGATCGGCATCGGCCTCGTCTCGCTGCTTCTCGCCTGGTGGCTCGCGTACCGCGACATGCGCCTTGCCGGCCGGCTCATGCTCTTGCTCGAGGCGATCGCCATCGCTGCGATCCTCGTACTCTGCATCGAGATCCTGCGCCAGGTTCACCCGACCCCGGCGGAGGTGCGCTCGACGTTCGAGCCCTCCGCGAATTTCAACGGCTGGTCGGGCTTGGGGTTCGGCATGGTGTTCAGCGTCCTCTCCTTCGCGGGCTTCGAGGGCGCGGCGACGCTTGGCGAGGAGACCATCAACCCGCGCCGCAATATCCCGATTGCGCTGTTGGGCACTGTGATCTTCACGGGCATCTTTTTCGTGTTCGTCGCATATTGCGAAGTGATCGGCTACGGCACTCAAGGGCTCAAAGCTCTAGCAAATTCTCAGGCTCCGCTCGACGATCTCGCGCGGCGCTATGCTTCGCCGCGCCTTGCGATTTTCCTCGATCTCGCCGCCGCCACGAGTTGCTTCTCGGGAGCGCTCGGCGGTCTCGCCGCGGCTGCGCGCATCGTATTCGCGTTGGGCCGCGCCGGGCTCGCGCCGGCGCGCGCC